>JANTFO010000054.1 GCA_024763365.1 Flavobacteriaceae bacterium | reverse complement strand
CCGATGCTATTATAAGCCGATGGAGTAAAAAATCTGCCGAAGTTATATATTTGACATTGCTCAAAGACTATACTCAAGAGAAAATTGCCCAAGTATTAGGCATTTCACAATCTGCTGTTCAGCAGCGATTGGCAGCTGCCAATTCTAAAGCGATAAATGCTTATATTCGTTACTTTGAAAACACACTTTTTACCTAATGGATATTTTATTACGACTTATTGCCGCCCACTTAATCGGTGATTTTTTTCTACAACCCAAAGCCTGGGTCAAGAGCAAACAACAGAAGCGTATCAAGTCAATCCATCTTATACTTCACGCTGTTTTGCATGGTGTCTTAGCTTATATTTTTTTAGCAGATTGGCAAAAGGTCTTACTTCCTTTAATACTCATCGTACTTCATTGGTCAATAGATCTTCTAAAAGTGTATCGAAAACCTGTTTTTCAATGGTTTGTCATTGATCAAATATTACACTTGATTAGTATAATAGTGCTTTGGTATATTTTTTATGCAAATGGATTTGAGGTAAAATATGACATCCTTAACTTTTTTCATGATCCTAAAAATATTTGGATCATCGTTGGTTATATTTTTGTACTAAACCCTACTTCCATGATTATATATCACGCTACGGAAAAATGGCAAAAAGAATTACAAAAAAAACACGAAAAAAGTCAGGAAGGTCTTGAAAATGCCGGTAAATGGATAGGTTATCTAGAACGTATTTTGACATTGACGTTTATCTTGTTTAATCAATTTACTGCCATCGGATTCTTGATAGCGGCCAAGTCCATTTTTAGATTTGGTGACCTTACCAATAGTAAAGAACGTAAACTCACAGAGTACATTCTGATTGGCACTTTTTTGAGTTTTACCATCAGTATTTTATTGGGCATCCTTATCAAACTTCAACTCTGATCTGTGCAAAAAATACTTAAAAAATTACCTGCATTAGCATCCGAACAAAAGACAGCTAACCAAAAGTTTTTTAAGAAGCTAAAAAAACGGACGCCAAAAGATTTAGATATAGTTGCACAAGAAATTCATCAAAAAGTATTTCAAAAAACCGACTGCCTGGCTTGTGGAAATTGCTGTAAAAGCATTCCACCTATTATCACCGAAAAGGACATTAAAAGAATAGCCAAATTTTTAAAAATTAAAGAAAGAATATTTATAGAAAAATACTTGATAAAAGACGGGGATAACTTTTGGATCTTTAAAAAAACACCTTGTACTTTTTTAGATGCCGACAACTATTGTTTGATCTATGATGTTCGTCCCAAAGCTTGTGCAGAATACCCTCATACTGATCGTAAAAGATTTATTCAAATTAGTCAATTAACTATTCAAAATACAAGTGTTTGTCCAGCAGTTTTTGAGATTGTAGAAAATCTGAAATTGAGGTATTCGAAATATTGATTTCTTTTATTAATCTCTATTAAGTTGTCCAAACTTTGAAAGTTCGGAAAACTACTAAATTAAAGTTATTAAATACCAAACACTAAAACTAATCAAAAAGAGAATACCTAGTACACTCCATATTTTGAGAAACAAGCCGGGCCGCCATTTTTCCGGCATATTCTTCCCGGAAACTAATATTAAATTGGCTATTGCATAGAATGGAGCCGTAATAAAAGATACGATAGTAGCAATTTTAACCATCAAACCCATATTGGATACATAAAACAGTACGATCAAAATAGTTCCTACACCTAAAACACTTAACCATAGCCAATATTTTGAAAAAATGTTTTGACCGAATAAGTATTCACTGGTTTCAGACATGACCCTTGGAGAGGCATCTAATGTTGTAATGGTAGTACTAAACATGGTTGTAAAGGCTGCAATAGCTACTAATATACCTGTAAAACTACCTAAATGTTTCGTGTACATATTGATTAATTGACCTGCAAAAACACCGGCTTTTGGGCTAAAATGCTCTCCACTATGATACATAGCCAATACTCCAAGAGACATAAATAAAACACCCGTAAGTATCGTACCGACATAACCGACATTAAAGTCAAAAATGGATTGTTTGGTTGAAAAAGTATTATGTAACTGCTTTTGTTTTTCATTTGTCCAAAGTGATTGCCATACAGACACATCAAGTGGTGCAGGCATCCAGCCTAAAAAAGCTATCAAAAATGCCAATGAGGCAGTTTCAGTAGGTATGACTTGCTCTAAAGAAAAGCTATTTGTAGTATGTGTAAAAGCCACAATTACAGCAGTTAGTGAAGTAAGAGTTAAAACAACCACAATCACTTTCATCAATTTATCTAAAAAACCATATCGGCCTTTTATTAAAATAAGTCCACTGATAATGATGATAATCACTGTCCATATCTTAACTGAAATAGCAATTCCAAAAAGATAGGATGCCAATCCGGCAGTTACCAAAGTTACCGCCGCCTGAATAGTAAACATCGTGGTAATCGTCAAAAAGAAATAGGCCCATAGTAAAGGTTTACCTAAACGTTGATAACCTTGAATTAAATTTTCACCTGTAGCTGTTGTATAACGTGGTGCAAATTGAAAAAAAGGATATTTAAATAAGTGAATGACAAACAATGCCCAAAGTAGGGCATAACCAAAATCAGCTCCTGCACGAGTAGATTGAACCAGATGAGATACCCCAATAGCTGCTCCTGCAAATAGTAAACCCGGGCCTAATTTTCTAATAAAAGATATCATGTGATATATGTTTTTATGAACCGATTCCTTCTTCTGCTATGGTTTCTTCATTGGCTTTTTCCACCATCTTCAGATTTTCAGTCACTTTTTTGTGCTTCCAGGAACCTCTAAAGAACCAAATATTGGCCAAAATAAAACCAATGATCATATCTGCCGGAAAAGAGACCCAAAGTCCGATTTCTTTTAAACTTGTATATTGCGATAAATAATAAGCTATCGGAAAACGCAATACCCAGATAGATATCATTGAAATAAACATGGCTATCAAAGTGTCACCGGCTCCTCTGAATGTTCCATTCAAAACTTGAATTACCGCCAGAAAACCAAAACCATAGGTCAGTATTTTTATAAATTCTGCACTAGTTTCTATAGTTGATATGTCATCAGGCACAAAAAAAGCTGAAATTTGGGTAGCATATAGATTAAAAACTACTCCTAAAAGTGTTAAACTTACAAAACCAATGAGAGCACTAATTTTAGCAACTTTTACAGCTCTATCCAACTTACCGGCTCCTATATTTTGACCTACTAATGTAGTTGTGGCCAATGACAAACCTAAAGTAGGGATAATCACAAAACTAAACACCCTAATACCAATACCATAAGTGGCCAAGGTTTGTGTTCCAAATTTTGCGACTAAATAAGTCATGGCTAACATTCCTAAAGCGCGCATAGACATCTCTAATGATGATGGTAAACCAATCTTTAGTATTCTTCTGAACAAATTAAAATCAGGAAAATACTTTTTGAGGCTGAATTTTAATCCATAGTTCCCTTTTAATAAAAGTATAATCGCTATAATAGTTGATATAAACTGTGTTACCAGTGAAGCTAAAGCGGCTCCCTTGACACCCATAGCAGGGATAAAGCCTTTTCCAAAGATAAATAAAGGGTCTAAAACCAAGTTGAATAACACAGAAAACAGGACAATATACATGGGTATTTTTACTTCACCTATACCACGCATCATGGACTGAAATAACATATAAATGAATATAAAGATAAGACCTAGAAAGCTAATCCTAAGGTAACCCAACGCATCTTGAAAGATAATTTCTTCAACATTTATAAACTTTAAAACCGAGCCGGCAACAGAAAAACCGATAAACGTAAGAATAATAGCTAACACGAAAACCAATACCATCGTTTGCGTAGTAATATGCACCAAGGCATCATCGTTCTTTTCACCTTTAAACTGTGCGATCATAATAGTTCCGGCCATCGTTAAACCACCCCCCATAGAGATTATCAAAAAAATTACAGGAAAACTTACCGAAACAGCTGCTACGGCATCTGCTCCTAACCTACCGACCCAAAAAGTATCAATTAAATTATAGGCTGTTTGTAATAAATTGGCAAGAATAATTGGGATAGCTAATCTTGTTAATGAACGTATAATAGAACCTTGGGTAAGATCTGCTTTTAATTTTGCCATAGAAAGTTTATTAATCTACCCGTTTAATTTTAGCCCCTAAAGCTTTTAAACGTTCGTCAATTTTTTCATAGCCCCTGTCTATCTGATCGATATTGTGAATAGTGCTGGTTCCTTGAGCAGAAAGTGCTGCGATCAACAGAGAAACCCCAGCCCTGATATCGGGAGAAGTCATAGTAGTTGCTCTTAAAGGTGTTACATGTGCATTGCCTATCACGGTAGCTCTATGTGGGTCGCAAAGTATAACCTGAGCACCCATATCAATTAATTTATCTACAAAAAATAAGCGACTTTCAAACATCTTTTGATGAATAAGCACACTCCCCTTAGCTTGTGTAGCAACTACTAACACAATACTTAAAAGGTCAGGAGTAAATCCAGGCCAAGGCGCATCGGAAATGGATAAAATAGATCCATCCATAAAATTTTGTACCTCATACTCATCTTGCTGAGGAATAAAAATATCATCGTCTTTATGAATTAATTTAATACCCAGCTTTCTAAAAACCGAAGGTATTTGTCCTAAATCTTTCCAACTTACATTTTTTATGGTCAATTCAGATTGTGTCATAGCTGCCATGCCTATCCAGCTACCAATTTCAATCATGTCAGGTAAAACAGTATGTACACATCCTTTGAGTTTATCTACTCCCTTGATAGTTAGTAAATTAGACCCTATTCCGGAAATATTTGCACCCATACTATTTAGCATATTTGACAATTGCTGAATATAAGGTTCACAAGCAGCATTATAAATAGTGGTTGTCCCTTTGGCTAATACCGCAGCCATGATAATATTGGCGGTTCCGGTTACTGATGCTTCATCCAAAAGCATGTTAGTTCCATACAATTCGTCAGCCTCTACACCATAAAAAAATTCTTTTTCGTTATATCTAAAATTAGCACCCAACTTAATAAATCCTTCAAAGTGGGTATCCAGTCGGCGACGGCCTATTTTGTCTCCACCTGGACGTGGAATATAACCTCTACCAAATCTGGCCAAAAGCGGCCCTACTAACATAATAGAGCCTCTCAACTGGCTTCCGTCTTTTTTAAAATCTAAAGACTCTAAATAATCTAAATTAATATTATCTGCTTGAAAAGTATAGGAATTAGGGCCTTTTTTCTCAGTTTTAACGCCCAATTCTCTCAGAATAAAAATTAGTTTGTTAACATCTTTGATGTTGGGAATATTGTGAATGGTGACCTTTTCAGCTGTTAGCAATACAGCATTAATGACTTGCAAAGCCTCATTTTTAGCACCTTGTGGTGTAATGGTACCACTTAACCTATGACCACCTTCAATAATAAATGTTCCCATGTATGTACTATTTCCTAATTTTTTTTCTCTTGGTCTTTCTGTTTCCTGTTCTTGTATTTACATAAGTTAGTTTTTTTGCATCCATCAAACTTTCAGCATCCACATTTATAGTCAATTTTTGATCAGATAGATCTTCTAGATGATTTTTGATAATTTCGTCCGTCACATTATCCTTGTTCCATAGTAAGTAACACTTCTTCATATGGTTAGCTATAGCACGAACTAATTTATCTTTCATTTCTCCTTCTTCCCAGTTGATGGCTATATCAATCATCGTCTGCATATTATGTCCGTAATACCTGTACTTAGAAGAGACTTTAGGATAAGGTAATTTTTCAGGTTTCCTTTCTAAAACTCCCTGAGGTGTAATCTTATAAGGTGCATCTACATCTAATTCATAGTTAGAAATAATAAAAAGTTGATCCCATAATTTATGTTTAAAATCCGGGACATCTCTTAAATGTGGTTGTAAATTTCCCATCACTTCTATGATGGCTTTAGCCATTTCGTTGCGCTCTTCCCTATCCTCTATCTTAGTACAGTGGTCAACTAATTTTTGGATGTGCCTTCCATATTCAGGAATGACCATCTTGGTGCGTTCGGAGTTGTACTCTAAATCAAATGTCATCTAATTTGTTTTAAATTCCTAAAATCTTGGCGTTTACTTCAAATACTACATTTGTCTTAATGTTCATATCTTCAGCTATTGGCTCATCTGTTGCTATTTCAATATCCATAAAAATTTCATCATCTAATAGGAATTCTAAAAGATCTTGTTCCACTATATCTAAAACAAGCTCATTTCCTACAGTATTACTAACCGGGACTTTATATGCTACCATTACACTCCCTGTACCATCATCTTCATGAGCTAAATAAATTTTTATAGATTTTAAGAATGAAAAATCTTCATCATTAGGTAGTAGTACTTTAAAACTTGCTTTTTTTAAACTTACTTCTTCAAATAAATCTTTACTGGTATTATATTCTGCTAATTCGTCTTCAATATCAGTATTTATTATAGGGAGGTCAACTATACCCAAATCACTCAATAATATAGGGTCAGAAAAAGTTAATCCTATAGCAGGAAGCATAAATTCTTCATCAAAAGTCACATCAAATTTTGTAAACTCATCTAACTTTTTACATGAATTTAATACCATGAAAGAGATAATTGCAAAGATTAATAACTTAGTTTTCATTTATTTTTTATTTATATCCATCTGCTGCAAAGCTAAGCATAAAGATGTAGATTTCTGTAAAAAAGTCAGAATTATCGGACTTTAAAACGTCATATTGTCTTATTAAGTAGTTTTTTATAGACTGGAATAGCCTTTGTTGAGTTAGGTTTGTAAGAACATAAACACAAATATTAACTATGAATTTGTCAAATTTTACCATCAAATCGCAAGAAGCGATTCAACAAGCTCAAAATTTGGCTCAAGGATTTGGACATCAGCAAATAGAAAATGCCCATCTGCTCAAAGCCATGTTGGAAGTTGATGAAAATGTAACGCCCTACTTAATCCAAAAAACGGGGGCCAATTTCAATCAAGTGAAGCTTGAATTGGATGAAATCATTAAAAGTTTCCCGAAAGTAAGCGGAGGCGATTTAATGCTTTCCAGAAGTACTAATAAAAGTATCATAGAAGCCGGTAATATCGCTAAGAAAATGAAGGATGACTATGTGACACTAGAACATTTACTACTTGGAATTCTGGCTTCTGAAGGTAAAACAGCTCAGCTATTGAAAGATCAAGGCTTAAGTAAAAAAGCATTAGAAACAGCTATCAATGAACTACGCAATGGTGGAAAAGTACATTCTCAAAGTGCTGAAGATACTTATCAATCCTTGAACAAATATGCCAAAAATCTCAATGAACTGGCCAAAACAGGTAAATTAGATCCGGTGATTGGCCGTGATGAAGAAATAAGGCGTATTTTACAAATCCTCTCCAGACGAACTAAGAATAATCCAATACTTATCGGTGATCCCGGTGTTGGTAAAACAGCTATTGCAGAAGGGTTAGCACATAGAATTATCCGGGGTGATATTCCCGAAAATTTGAAAAATATTCAACTTTTCTCTTTAGATATGGGCGCCTTAATTGCCGGTGCTAAATACAAAGGAGAATTTGAGGAGAGATTGAAATCTGTTGTTAAAGAGGTCATTGCTGCTGAAGGAAATATCGTTCTTTTTATCGATGAGATACATACCTTAGTAGGAGCCGGAGGCGGACAAGGTGCTATGGATGCTGCCAACATCTTGAAACCGGCCTTAGCAAGAGGAGAATTGCGTGCTATTGGTGCCACTACTTTAGACGAATACCAAAAACATTTCGAAAAAGACAAAGCTTTAGAACGCCGTTTTCAAAAAGTATTGGTTGATGAGCCTGATACTGAAAGTGCCATTTCAATCTTAAGAGGGATCAAAGATAAATACGAAGCACATCACAAAGTATTAATCAAAGATAACGCTATCATTGCTGCTGTAGAACTATCCCAACGATACATTACCTCTCGCTTTTTGCCGGATAAAGCCATTGACTTAATGGATGAGGCCGCATCAAAAATCAGGATGGAAATCAATTCCAAACCGGAAGAATTAGACGTATTGGATAGAAAAATCTTACAATTGGAAATAGAAATCGAAGCCATCAAACGGGAGAATGACCCTAAAAAACTGGAAAACCTGCAAAAAGAAGTAGCTGACTTGAAAGATGAAAGAAAAGTACTTCATGACAGGTGGATCAGTGAAAAAGAAGTGGTGGAAAATATCCAGAACACTAAAAATGAAATTGAACAATACAAACTCGAAGCAGAACAAGCCGAACGAGAAGGCCGCTATGAAAAAGTAGCAGAATTACGATACGGAAAAATCAAAGAAGCAGAAGTCAAATTGGCCGAATTACAAAAACAAATGACTGAAAATCAAGCTCATGCTTTGATTAAAGAGGAAGTAACGGCTGATGATATAGCAGAAGTGGTAGCCAAATGGACCGGCATACCGGTTCAAAAAATGTTACAATCTGAGCGTGAAAAGTTATTACATCTTGAGAAAGAACTGCATAAAAGAGTGATTGGGCAGGACGAAGCTATTCAAGCGGTTTCTAATGCTGTAAGACGTTCACGTGCCGGCCTGCAAGACAGTAAAAAACCAATAGGCACCTTCCTGTTTCTCGGAACAACCGGAGTTGGGAAAACGGAATTGAGTAAAGCATTAGCAGAATACCTGTTTAATGACGAAAATGCCCTCACTCGTATCGATATGAGTGAATATCAAGAGCGACATGCCGTAAGTCGATTAGTCGGTGCGCCTCCAGGATATGTCGGTTATGAAGAAGGAGGTCAATTAACAGAGGCTGTTCGAAGAAAACCCTACTCAGTTGTGTTGTTAGATGAGATTGAAAAGGCACATCCCGACACCTTTAATATTCTATTACAAGTTTTAGACGAAGGTCATTTGACAGACAATAAAGGTCGTAAAGCTGATTTTAGAAATGCCATTATTATAATGACTTCCAATATGGGTGCTCATATCATTCAGGATAATTTTGAAAACATGAAAATGGAAGACAGGGATACCATTACTGAAAACACCAAAAGGGAAGTCCTTGCAGTTTTACATAAAAACATCAGACCGGAATTTCTAAATCGAATTGATGAAACCATCATGTTTACTCCACTAAATCAAGAAGAAGTAAAACAGATCGTCGCTTTACAATTGGATAATTTAACTACTATGTTAGCCAAGCAACATATTGATTTTAACTATACACCAGATGCTTTGGCAAGCTTGTCTGTAAAGGGATTTAATCCGCAATTTGGGGCAAGACCCATCAAAAGGGTGATTCAAAAAGAAGTCCTAAATGAACTTTCCAAAGAAATTTTAGGCGGAAAAATAAAAGCAGAAAGCAAAATATTGTTGGATGCCTTTGATGATGAGTTGGTGTTTAGGAATAGTTAATCCACTGACAGTATTCAGTCTACAGTTGGCAATACACAATACTGTAGACTGAAGACTGTATACTTTTATTAATCACCTTTATAAGTTACAAAATTCCTCGGGGTTTCATATAATGTCACTTCCATATCCAAATGTCCGGGGATATGTCCTCTAAGGCGATTCCATATCACAACTACAATATTTTCAGCGGTCGGATTCAGTTTTTGAAATTCGGGGATTTGTAAGTTTAGGTTTTTATGATCCAAATAATCTTCAACTCTATTCTTGATAATTTCTTTTAGGATATTAACGTCTAATACAAATCCTGTATTGGGATCAATTTCACCGGTTACCGTAACGATCAACTCATAGTTATGGCCATGGAAATATTCATTAGCACACCTGCCAAAAATTTCCTCATTTTTATATTCCGGCCACTCATTATTATATAATTTATGGGCAGCATTGAAATGAGCTTTTCTACTTACACTAACTTTCATATTTCAGTAGTTTTAGTTAAGGGCTAAGATATAAAAAAAGACAGTCTAATCTAAACACTGTTAAACTGTCTTTTTAGAAAACTAACTTAAACTATTGGATTGTTATTCTTCTGTTTCAGATTCTGTTTCGTCTTTGTCCTCTTTTTTCGTTTTATTCCAAACTTTGATTTTGGCATCTGTTTTTATACCTTCCAAAATTTCTACATTAATACCATCTGAAATTCCTAATTTCAAGTCTTTCTTTTCAAATTTTTGATCTTCGGTTTCCACTTCTACATACGGAGTATCATCCTCCAAATCAAAGCGTAAGAGTGATTCTTTGATTGCCAAAACCGAATCTTTTTGTTCTAAAATGATATTGGCATTGGCACTATAATTAGCCCTAATTTTATAATCACCGGAAGTGTCCACATCTGCTTTGATAGTGAACTGTACTGCGCCAGATTCTTCTGTACCTTTGGGTGCAACGAAGGTAAGTATAGCAGGGAATTGTACATCTTGAAAAGCTCCGAGCTCCACATCTATTTCAGTACCTGTTTTAAGTTTTCCTACTTCAGATTCGTCTACCTGCCCTTCAAAAATCATCTTATTCATATCGGCTATAGTGGCAATAGTAGTTCCCGGGCTAAAGGTATTACTTTCAATTACAGACATACCTTCTCTTACAGGTACCTCCAAAACAGTACCGTCTATCTCGGCTTTGACATTGGTATTGGCTACACTTCCTAAGCCGGAGGCCGTACCCTTTTTGATAATCTGCAAATCACTTTGAGCAGTTTGGTAATTCTCTAAGGCTGTATTAAAATTAAGTTCGGTAGTTTCAAAATCCTGTCGAGGGATAACGCCTTTTTGGAATAATTCCTTATTTCTGTCATATAAAACCTTGGCATTATCATAACGTAACTTGGCCCTTCTTACATTACTCTGAGCTGCATTCAGGGATTGTACATTAGGGATTACCCTGATTTTGGCGATCATATCCCCTTTTTTAACTTTGGCGCCCTCTTCAACATAAATTCTCTCAATTATCCCCGAGATACGAGGTTTAATCTCAATTTCTTCTAATGGTATGACTTTACCTGTTGCCACAGATTTATTGATAATATTGGTTTTAAATGGCGTTTGGGTCTCATAAATAACATCTGATTTGTTATTCTTTTTTCCAAACCAAATAAGCACAGTTATAAGAGCTATGGCTAATATGCTCAGTAAAATAATAGTGGTTTTCTTCATTTGTTTAAAATTTATTTTTTTTAATATTATTCATCGTGTAATGCATCAATGGGTTTAACACTCGTGGCAACACTAGCTGGTATCAAACCTATTAAAGTTCCAAAAATGACCAAAAGTAATACGGCTATGATTACAATGGGTATGTTTACAGTAGGATTAGCTAACCACGGACGTTCGCCGTGTACAGCACTGGAATGATCCAACCAAAAAAGCAAACCGCCACCCAAAATAATACCTATGGCACCTGCCAAACTTGTTAAAAAAACGGATTCTAAGATAATCTGTCTTTTAATTTCTATAGGTTTGGCTCCCAGTGCTCTACGTATTCCAATTTCTTTGGTTCTTTCTTTCACTGTGATCAACAAGATATTTCCAATGGCAAATACACCTGCTATAAGTGTTGCAATTCCCACAAACCAGGTGAGAAATTTAAAACCGGAAAGGAAATTCTTAAACCTACCCAGAAAACTACCCAGGTTAAAACTTCCGAAGGCACGCTCATCGTCCGGATGTACATCATGGATATTCTTTAATAATAATTTTACATCCATTTCTAACTGCTCAGTATCATAATTATCTTGCCCGGTGACCATCAACCATCCTATATTATCGCCCATATTGTACATATGACCAAAAGTGGTAAAAGGAATATGAACACCTCCTTGGGGGCCTCCTCCCATTCTATTGGTTTCAAATAAACCAACGACTAAAAAGTTTGTATTATTTATTTTAAGATAGGTTCCTATGGGATATTCACCGGCGTCATATAATTGTTTATAAGTATCTTCATCCAACACACAAACTTTTTTTCTTTGATCTATATCATTACCGTTTAAAAAACGTCCGTAAATAAGGTTTTTCTTTTCGACTTTGTCCAGTAGTGGAAAATCCCCATAAACTCCCATATTGATTGATTTAATACCATTTACTATTTGGCTTTGGCGTTGAAAACGAGGTACTACATATTTCAATCCATCAATATTATTTCTTATAGCATCTACATCTGACATTTTCATATTGAAAGACCGTCCTTTTTGAAAACCCTTAAAAGGTATAGAGGTATTCTGAGTCCACACAAAAACAGAATTGGTAGCAAAATCTCCTAAAAGATTTTTAAAATTGTTTTCATATCCACGAGAAACTCCCAATAATGAAACCAACAAAAATACACCCCACATCACTCCAAAAATGGTAACAATAGTCCTGAATTGATTCTGCCGAATCCCCTCAAAGATCTCTTGCCATGTGTCTCTATCAAAAAGAAATTTAATCATTATTATAAGGTATAATTATGCATTTAATGCATCTATTGGTTTTATTCTGGCAGCTTTCCGAGCCGGAAAATATCCTGCCATTAATCCTGCTATAATCAATAATATAGTTGCCGTTATTATACTGCCTTTGCTAACAGAGGCATTTTTAATAAAGTATTCTTCTAGCATAGGGCGCATCCATTTAATAATGGCCATCCCTAATACTAAGCCACTGTAACCAGCCAAAATAGTGATGAAAATGGTTTCTTGTAATATCATCCCAACTATAGAACCGGGTGTAGCTCCCATAGCTTTTCTTACACCTAATTCACGAGTTCGTTCTTTAACAACAAATACCATGATATTACTCACCCCGATCATACCGGCTATCAAAGTTCCAAAAGCAATGACAAAAATGACCAAGTTTAATCCAAACATAAGAATATTAACATCTTTATTAGCCTCGGCCATATTAAAAATTCTTATACCACTTTGATCTCTTGGATGTACCTTATTCTTTTTCCTTAATTCTTGTTGAACGTTTTTTCCAAACTTAAGAGCTTCATCAATACTTAAAGTAGGCGCATAAGTAAATTTTATTTCATTAATCTCATCATTGTTACCATATAAACCTTGCATAGTAGTGATAGGTACATAAATAACACGCTCTTCATTATCTCCACCTTCATCACTAAATACACCTATTACATTATAATTAATACCATCAATATTGATCAATTTGTTTAAGGCACTTCTATTCTTGTATAAATCTTTGGCTACCATATTTCCAATAACAGCAACTTTAGCGCGCCTATTCAAATCACTTTTCTTAATATACCTTCCATAAATAATGGTATTGTTATCTATGAATATATTATCAGGATGTACACCTAATGTTCTATACATGCTAACTTCTCCTTCATTTGTGGCACGGAAGAATTTACTAACAGAAGAAGTAATAAACTGCACTTTATCTGAAAAATTTTTTTTAATAAAGTCGTAATCACTATTTTTTAATTGCACTTCCCTGCCAACTTGGAAACCTTTGTATGCCTTGGAAGTTTTACCTGTAAATACATAAACAACATTATCTGCATTCCGTGAAAATTGCTCAACAAAAGTGTTCTGCAAACCTTTTCCCACACCAAAAAGCAAGGTAAATAGCAATATAGCAAAGGCCACCGTAAATCCAGTCAAGAACGTACGCAACTTATTCTTGCTTATCGCTTCAAAAATTTCCCGCCAACGGTCAAAGTCAAACATGGTTAGTGGTTAAATGGTTAATAGTTACCCGCCAACATTTCATTACGGCGAGGTAAAATGGTTAATGGAAATTGTATTAATTTTACAGATTAATAAAAAATTCTTAATTCTTAATTCTTAATTCTTAATTCTTAATTCTTAATTCTTAATTCTTAATTCTTAATTCTTAATTCTTAATTCTTAATTCTTAATTCT
>JANTFO010000053.1 GCA_024763365.1 Flavobacteriaceae bacterium | reverse complement strand
TTGATATAAATAAACCGATCCACCCAAGGCCAGATAGACTATAGGTACTTTCCAATATTTTTTATTGTAAACTTGTCCCAAGCCCGGTAAAATGGCACTATAAAAACCTGCTTTAATGGGTTTCTTAGCAATATAATCTGCAGTAATTAGCGAAATACTATCTGATTTGATTTGCAAATCCTCATTCTGAGCATTGGCCAAAAAAATACTGCTTAGTAAGCATAAAAAAAATAGACTTTGTCGAAGCACTTATTGTAATAATTTTTTTATTCTTAACAGGTCTTCTTCTGAATGAAAGGGTATTTGGATATTTCCTTTTCCTCCTTTTTGATGTTTGATTTGAACTGTATTTCCAAAATACTCAGAAAAGAAATCTACATTTTCACTTACATAATCCGGTATAATCATTTTTATACCGGCTTTTACTTTTTGAGGTTTTTTGTTAGTTTTAACCAGATTTTCCGTTTGTCTTACAGATAGATTTTTATCGATAACTTGTCTGTAAATATCTAATTGTGTGGTGGTATCATCAATGTTTATAAGTGCCCTGCCATGTCCCATACTTATAAAACCATCACGCATGCCGGTTTGAATGATTGGGTCTAGTTTTAACAAACGTAAATAATTGGTAATCGTAGATCTTTTTTTCCCTACACGTTTCCCTAGTTCATCTTGAGTGAGCTTAATTTCATCAATTAGCCTTTGGTAGGAGAGTGCTATTTCAATAGGATCGAGGTCTTTACGTTGGATATTTTCTACCAGTGCCATTTCCAGCATTTGCTGGTCATCTGCAATACGTACGTAAGCCGGAATGCTTTTAAGGCCGGCTTGTTTAGATGCTCTAAAGCGCCTTTCTCCCGAAACTAATTGGAAATGATTTCCTTGTAATTTACGAACTGTAATAGGTTGAATGATCCCTAATTCTTGAATAGATTCAGCGAGTTCATTCAATGCACCTTCATTGAAGTGGGTTCGGGGTTGAAAAGGGTTAACTTCAATAGCATCTAATTCAATAGAAACAATATTACCGACTATTTTATCTGCATTTTTATCCTGCACAGATGATATGTCTGCATTGTCTTGTAAAAGAGCAGATAATCCTTTACCTAGTGCTTGTTTCTTCTTTGATTTAGCCATTGTTATTCAATATTTCGTCTGCTAATTTAATATAATTTTTGGCACCTCTACTAGTGGCGTCATAGGCTAAGATGCTTTCGCCGTAACTGGGTGCTTCTCCTAGTTTGATATTTCTTTTGATAATGGTTTTAAAAACCATGTCTTGAAAGTGTTTGCGTACTTCTTCCACTACTTGGTTGGAAAGCCTTAATCTGGAGTCGTACATGGTCAATAGTAGTCCTTCGATATCCAGATCGGGATTATGTAATTTTTGGACGCTTTTAATGGTATTTAAAAGTTTTCCCAATCCCTCCAGGGCAAAATATTCGCACTGAATGGGTATCAAAACAGCATCTGCAGCAACTAGTGCGTTAAGCGTAAGTAAACCTAATGATGGAGCACAGTCGATGATCACATAATCATAATCATCCTTCACTTTTTCTATGGATTCTTTTAGCTTGTATTCTCTTCGTATTTGATCAACCAGTTCAATTTCGATAGCTACCAGGTCGATGTGTGCCGGTATGATTGAAACATTGGGGGAGGTAGTGGGTAAAATGGCTTCTTCTGCAGTATTGATATGTTCTAATATTTGGTAGGAAGTAGGATTGCTCGGGTTAAGCTCAATCCCTAAACCTGAAGTAGCATTAGCCTGGGGGTCCGCATCTATCAATAGTACTTTTTTCTCTAATACCCCTAGCGCTGCTGCAAGATTAACAGAAGTTGTTGTTTTTCCCACACCGCCTTTTTGATTGGCAACTGCAATGATTTTACCCATAAAAAGTTTATAAATTAAGAAGCGTAAAAATACGATTTTTTACGAGATTGATCGTCAATATCTATATTGATAGAAAGTTAAATTTTGATTAAATAAGGCTTATTTCAAACGTAATTTATGAATCATTTTTCCCTTCTTCTTCTCTTTTTTGATGTTGCTTTTTGGCCAGGTCCTGCATGTCTTCATGGCTGTCACTTTCATCCATGATCTCTCTACCCAGAAGGGTTTCAATAATATCTTCCTGGGTAACTAAACCACTAACTGAACCATACTCATCATATACCAAAGCTATATGCTCTTTTTTCTCAATAAGTTTTTCAAAAAGTTCGGCTACAGATTCTTCACGATTTGTTGTGAGTATTTCTCTTTTAATGGAGCTGAGCGGCTTATTGCCTTGACCTTTAATGATAGCTTCATACAATTTATCTTTTAGAATATATGAACTGATCTCGTCGGGTTCTTCTTTGAAAAGTGGAATTCTGGAAAAACGTAATTCTGGATTCTCGTCAAAGAATTCTTGAATTGTCATATTATCATCTGCTGTGAGCATAACAGATCGTGGGGTCATGATTTCTTTGACATGCATTTCTTTAAATTTGATGGCATTTTTAATAACAAGACCTTCTTTTTCTTCAAAAACACCTTCTTCCTCTGCTATTTCAGCCATCACATGAAAATCTTCCCTACTGAATACACTGGCTCCATGGACTTCCTCTTTACCAATTAATCTGGTAGTAAAAAGCAACAACCACATGATACCAGTCCATTTTATGGGAAATATGATAACATTTAGCATTGTTGTAGTAAAATACGCCAATTCCTTCCAGTAAGTGGCACCAATAGTTTTTGGAATGATTTCAGATAAAAGTAAGATAGCAATAGTGAATATAACCGAAATTACAAAAACCATTTGATCTCCCGACCCGAAAACTTTTTCTGCTTGAACACCTACTAGAAAAGCTCCGGCTGTATGTGCAACAGTATTTAAGGTTAATATAGCTATTAAAGGACGGTCAACATCTTCTTTCAGTTCCGCTAATTGAGGAGCAAATTTTTTACCTTCTTGTAATTTTATATTGACAAATGCAGGTGTGGCACTTAAAAGCGCTGCTTCAAGTATAGAACATAAAAAAGAAATTAAAACGACAATTGAAGCGTATAGAATAAGTAAACCCATTTTTATATTAAAAAAGTATCACAAACATACATATAAAATTCATAACTCGTATTCTTTCACTAAAAAAATTAAATTGATTATGGTGAAGGATTAATCTTGCCAATAATAATCAGTTTTTCTTTGGAATTGTTTTTAGAATTTCCAGTAAGTAATCCCAGAAAATTTTTACAGAAGGAATGTAGGCTTTCTCATCAGGAGAGTGTGCACCTAAAATGGTAGGTCCAAATGAGATCATATCCATTTTGGGATAATTGGTGCCTAAAATACCACATTCTAATCCGGCGTGACAGGCCACAACATTTGGTTTTTTGTCAAACATTTTCTGGTATAAGTTTGTCATGACACCCAGAATAGGAGAGTTTACATTAGGTTTCCAACCGGGATAAGACCCTGAAAATGTTACCTCGTAACCTGCTAATTCAAAAGCGGAACGTAGGGCATGAGCCAAATCCATTTTACTTGATTCAACTGCCGAACGTGTTAGGCACTCTATTTTTATATGTCCTCCCTCCACGGATACTTTGGCGATATTATTAGAGGTTTCTACCAGGTCTTCCATATCAGGACTCATCCTGTAGACACCATTATGGGCAGCATATAAGGCTTTGATAAGCTTTATCTGGCTTTTGGTGTTCATGGCTTTATGAAAACTAGTTTCGAAGGGTACTAAGTTTATTTCTAAACCAGGGTCTACTGTTTTGAATTCTGCTAAAATATCTTCAGAAACAGCTTGTATTTTAGCTTTATAAGCCTCGATTTTTTCTTTTGGGATGGCTAAAACTGCTATACTTTCTCGCGGAATAGCATTGCGTAGGCTTCCTCCCTGAATTTTAACGATATTGATCTCTGCATCAAAAGATTCATAAAGCAATCGGTTCATGATCTTGTTGGCATTCCCTAGGCCTTTGTGGATATCCATACCGGAATGTCCTCCGTTTAATCCTTTGATTTCCAGTTTATATTGTTCCGTATTACTTAAAATACTTTCTTCAACGTAAGTCCCTGTGGCAGTAACATCAATACCACCGGCACATCCCATATCTATTTCCTCAATGTCTTCTGTATCTAGATTCAATAATATTTCACCGTCTAAATAACCTGCTTGTAATCCTTGAGCACCTGTCATACCAGTTTCTTCGTCTATGGTAAAAAGCGCTTCAATAGGTGGATGAACAATCTCTTTTGAAGCCAATATACTCATAATGGCAGCAACGCCAAGCCCGTTGTCAGCACCTAAGGTTGTTCCGTCAGCTTTTACCCATTCTCCATCGACGATCATTTTGATACCTTCTGTTTCAAAATCAAAATCGGTATCGTTATTTTTTTGCCATACCATATCAAGGTGAGATTGTAGAACTACCGTTTTACGATCTTCCATTCCTGGAGTTGCCGGTTTTTTAATGATAACATTTTGAATAGGGTCTTTTAAGGTTTCCAAACCCAATTTATTGCCAAAGTCCACCATAAATTGAATAACTTTTTCTTCTTTTTTTGAACCACGAGGAACCGCATTCAAATCGGCAAAATTATTCCATAATACTTTGGGCTCCAGTACTCTGATTGCTGCATTCATATTGCTAAATAAAATATTTAATTGAAATGTTTATTAAAGTAAAATACAAATTTACATACTTTTCACGACTTGACACTTTTCCTTTGTAGGATACTTTGTAAATTTGCCTTCTGAAAAAAAATAATGGATTACAAAAATAATATACTCGAAACCATTGGGAATACCCCTTTGGTAAAATTAAATAAAATCGTAGCCGAAATAGATGCTTTGGTATTGGCCAAGATGGAGACTTTTAATCCAGGCCATTCTGCCAAAGACCGGATGGCGGTCAAAATGATAGCAGATGCAGAGGCCGATGGACGCTTAAAACCCGGGGGCACGATTATAGAAGGTACTTCAGGAAATACAGGTATGGGATTGGCGCTAGCTGCCATTATCAAAGGTTATCAATGTGTTTTTGTGATTGCGGACAAACAGTCTAAGGAAAAGATTGACACGTTAAAAGCTATGGGGGCTGAAGTAGTAGTTTGTCCCTCGGCTGTTGCACCAGAAGATCCGCGTTCCTATTATTCAGTATCCAAAAGATTAGCAGCGGAGACTCCTAATTCCTGGTATGTTAACCAATATGAAAATCTATCAAATACTCAGGCACATTATGAAAGTACAGGGCCTGAGATTTGGCGTCAAACTGATGGTAAAGTGACTCATTTTGTGGTTGGAGTTGGAACAGGAGGTACCGTATCAGGGGTGGCTAAATATTTAAAAGAACAAAATCCTGATATAAAAGTTTGGGGTATAGATACTTACGGTTCGGTTTTTAAGAAATATCATGAAACAGGTATTTTTGATGAAAATGAAATTTATCCCTATGTAACAGAAGGTATTGGGGAAGATATCTTACCTGCAAACGTGGATTTTTCTTTGATTGATGGTTTTGAGAAAGTGACTGATAAAGATGCTGCTATATACACTCAAAAATTAGCCAAAGAGGAAGGTTTATTTATGGGGAATTCTGCCGGAGCTGCTATCAAGGGGCTTCTGCAATTAAAAGATCATTTTACGAAAGATGATGTAGTAGTTATCCTTTTTCATGATCATGGAACACGATATGTAGGAAAAATGTACAATCCCGATTGGATGAAAAAACAAGGATACACAGATTAACCGGAACTATATTTTGACAGATTTTATAAATACTATTTTCTATAAGTCTTCCGAGCAAATGTCGGAAGTACCTGATAATAGTGTTGATCTCATTGTTACTTCGCCTCCTTATTTTAATATAAAGGATTATAGCAAAGACGGTTATCAGGATCAAAAACATTCCGAAAGTCATAAAAAGGATATGGGTGCATTAGCTCATTTTGATGACTATATTGCTAATTTACTCAAAGTTTGGAAAGAGTGTGAGCGGGTTCTCAAACCGAATGGCAAATTGTGTATCAATGTACCTTTGATGCCCATGTTAAAAAAAGATGTAAACACACATCACAATAGGCATATTTACGATTTACAAAGTGAAATTCAGCACAGTGTTTTAAGAAATACGGGTCTTTACCTAATGGATCTATATATTTGGGAAAGAACCAATTGGAGTAAGAAACTTATGTTTGGCAGTTATCCCTATCCACGTAATTTTTATGCGCAGAATGTGGTAGAATTTATTACGGTATATGTCAAAGATGGTAAATCTACTTCTGCTGTTTCGAAAGAAGCTAAGGAAAAGAGTAAACTTACCCAAAAAGAATGGGTGGATACTACCTATCAAATTTGGAGAATTCCAACCCCTAACAAAGGAGATATTGCTTTTGGTAAACACGCCGCACTCATGCCAGAGGAGCTTGTAAGAAGGTGTGTCAAATTGTTTTCTTTCGAGGGAGATATTATATTAGACCCTTTTACAGGAAGCGGCACTACCTTGAAAGTGGCCAAAGAAATGAACCGAAACTATGTAGGCTACGAATTATATGACAAGTATAAAGAATTGATAGACAAAAAATTAGAAAAATAAATTGAGATGCCTGTTCAGGAAAAAGACTTGATTATGATTACGCAAAGTGAGGGTATGAATATTACCGCCCAATATCTGGCCAAGAAAAGAAGTCTGTATGAATATCCTAGAAAGGCTTATGGAAATTATAATACCAGAGGCATTTCAAAGATTAAAAATGGAATATTAGGAGAGCTAGCTTTTTTGGAATATATACATACATTTTTAGAAAATAAAACAAAAGATATCCCACAAGAAAAGCGTTGGAAGTTACTTCATGAAAAAATTAGGTTTTCCTATGAACCCAAGTTAGGTGTTTTTGATGGAGGATTTGAGTTTAAATTGGGAGATTTGACAGTAGACATCAAGACCTATGAGTCACAAAGAGTAAATGTTTCACAAATATTTAATGGGCTTAATAATCAAGGTAAACCTTTGAACTTGTTCATTGACCAATCACAACATGCACAAGCTGATATATATATTCAGGTTTTTTTGATGGAAAACTTAAAAATATGTTTAGCTGGATATTATAAAGGCTTACCACCCAAAGCAGACTGGATGCCCAAGCCTGCCTATGCTTGCCCGGTGACAGGCTTAAAGCCTATGCATGAGCTTTTAAAGTATTTTAGTTTAAATACCTGATATGGGCTTATTTTTTCCGGTAATTTTTTTTATAAAGGTACTGAGCTTATTCATAAACATGTCAATATTGATTGATCCACGATCTCTAGTTGCACGATAGGTAAGATAAATGCCAATAGGTAAAAAGATTAAGCTGGATAACCAACCACCCAAACGATAATCAATAGTACTGGTCTCCGCCATGTTGCCGGCAAAAGTAGACAAGAAATGATAGGCCAGATAAACCAGAATTGCTACTACCATAGGTAAGCCAAAACCACCTTTTCGTATAAGAGAACCCAAAGGCGCTCCAATAAAAAATAAAAGTAAAGCACTGAAAGATAGCGCGATGCGTCTATGAGTTTCTGTATCTATCAGATTAAGGCGTTTTTGACGCCATTGAAAACTTTTTTTATTATCCGAGAAGCTCTTCAAACTTCTTTTGAGGGTGCTTAGGGCGCTACTTACAATGGTAGTTTGGTTTTTTTGATTATAATTTGTCAGTATGGGCCATTGTATTTTTTTATTAATTAGAGAATCGGGGAGTAGACTAAGTTTTTCTGCGTGGACACGGTTTTTAAGGGTTTTTGCTTTGTTATTGATGTAATTGTCATAGGTAATTTTTAAGGAGTCTGAATATATACCCAATTGATTGAAGCTTAACATATCCCGTCTGTCTTTGATACGTTCTTCCTCCAGATTTCCAGATTCAAAAGCAGAAATATCAATATTGACCGTATAAGTATCAAAATGTGTTTTTGAAAAAGGCATGCGTTTCTTTTCTTCGCGTTTACTACTTCTTTTCCAATGTTCCTGATAGTAATAACCATCTTCTAATAACAAACTCATATATTTGCTACCTTCTTCAGTACTGATGGTTCCGCGTTTGGCTGTAATGGTATTGATACTTTCATTGGATTTTTTTTGATAGATCAAAACGTTTTTAAGTTTGTCATCCTCCTCACCATATTTTTCATCGAATTTGATTACATAACCTGGTATATCTGTGTTAAAAGTACCTTCTACAAAGGCTAGAGAAGGTTTTTGTTTTTTGATATTAACGAGTAGGTTCTTTTCTTTATGTACCGCCCAAGGGAAAGCATAATTTAAAAAATACAAGTTAACAAAACTTAAAAGCGCTACAAAAACAACCAATGGTGCTAATAGGCGCTGCAAAGATATTCCCGCAGATTTGATAGCGGCAAATTCATAGTTTTCAGCCAGATTTCCCAAAGACATGATTGATGAAAGTAGAACAGAAATGGGAATAGCTTGGGGTATAGTCATGACACTTACATAAAAAAGGTATTTGACAAGCACTCCGGGTGTTAAACCTTTTCCTGCCATATCATCGAATATAAGCCAAAGCATCTGCATGACCAGAATAAATAAGGCAATAAGAAAAGTAGAGATAAAAGGCCTTAAAAAACTTTGTAATATGTAAAGGTCGAGTTTTTTCAACCTTGCAAAGATATTTGATTTAGCCCTTTGGGCGAAAAAAATTCGTTAAAAAGTAAGAAATAACTTTAAATTAAAACCAAAGGAATAAGAATCAATTGCAAATTTTTAAATGAGATGATGTCGATAAATGTTCAATTATAATTTCGTGATCATATAACCCTTATTCTTATAAGTGCCTTCATCAAAGCTAAAAGAGTTTTTAGGTATGTTGCTGTTTGTTTTAAAAGAGCTTATTTTAAAAGTAGTATTGGTGTTATTCTTATTGGTATACACAACTTGTTGAATGTCTTTCGTTTTGGTGTCAATGCCCAGCATGATATGATGATTTTCATCATTGGTGTTGATAGGCAATAGCTTGATAAACTGAATGTTTTTACCGTTGATTTTTTGTTGTTTATCCCATAGGAAGTTGTAACCTTTTTGATAAAAAGTAAGAATTTTGGATGGGGTAAACTCACTGTCATCCGTATTGGCAGCATCTGTGATCACAACTTCTTCATCATCATGTACAATCGTGTAAATATTTTTAGTATCAAAAATTCGCTCAATACCCATAAAGTCCAAGTGGTATTTGTCTTTTTTGATTAATACATTTCCGGATGTCTTTTGATGTATATTTTCTTTGTCATTATCTAAAATGTAATCAAAGGTCAGCGAAATATTATCGTAAGAAGCTACTTTATTGGAAACTTCATCCAATAAACCTTTGGCTTTGGCACTATTCTGACTAAAACCTACCAAGCTGGTTAAAAAGAGTATTACTAAAGATAATTTTTTCATTGGTAACAAATTTAATGTTTTGAATAATTCACATGTAGTAGCCATTTAATCATTTTCTTATGGTATGATGTTTATGCTTAAGGCTAATTCATGATTAAATATTTTTCTCGTTTTCTAAAAATTGTTTTAAACTTATTTGGTCCGGAATCAAAACTTGACGGGCTTTACTTCCTTCAAATGGGCCCACTATTCCTGCTGCTTCCAACTGATCAATAATCCTGCCGGCACGGTTGTATCCCAACTTTAATTTACGTTGCAATAATGATGCCGAACCTTGCTGTGCATTGACGATAACAAAAGCAGCTTCTTCAAAAAGATCATCCCTGTCTTCAATGTTATAATCTAAACTACTATCACTTTCTTCTCCGGTATATTCGGGAAGTTCGTATGCTAACGGATAGGCTTTTTGAGCGCCAATATATTCAGTAATCTTATCTACCTCGGGAGTATCAACAAAAGCACATTGTAAACGGATCAATTCATTACGTCCGGAATAGAGCATATCTCCTTTGCCGATTAATTGATCGGCACCTTGACCATCCAAAATGGTTCGAGAGTCAATTTTTGAGGTCACACGGAAAGCTATTCTGGCAGGGAAATTGGCTTTGATTATACCGGTAATCACATTAACAGAAGGTCTTTGCGTAGCAATGATCAAGTGAATACCAATAGCTCGTGCCAATTGGGCAAGTCGCGCGATTGGGGTTTCAATTTCTTTTCCTGCTGTCATAATGAGGTCGGCAAATTCATCGATGACAAGTATGATATAGGGTAAAAACCGATGTCCGTTTTCAGGGTTTAATTTCCTTTCCTTGAACTTAGCGTTATATTCTTTGATATTTCGTACAAAAGCTTTTTTAAGCAAGTCATAGCGATCGTCCATTTCAATACACAAGGAATTCAAGGTATTCACCACCTTGGTAATATCTGTAATGATAGCTTCTTCTTCGTCCGGTAATTTGGCCAAGAAATGTCGTTCAATTTTAGTATAGAGGGTTAATTCCACTTTTTTAGGATCGACTAAAACAAATTTTATTTCTGCCGGGTGCTTCTTATAGAGCAAAGATGTTATGGCAGCATTTAGCCCCACTGATTTACCTTGTCCGGTAGCACCTGCCATAAGCAAGTGGGGCATTTTTGCCAGGTCAACTACAAAAGTTTCATTAGAAATGGTTTTTCCAAAAGCGATGGGGAGTTCCATTTCAGATTTTTGAAATTTAGCCGATGAAATAACCGATCTCATAGAGACTATGCTCGGGTTTTTATTTGGGACTTCTATGCCTATAGTTCCTTTGCCGGGTATAGGAGCAATAATTCGAATACCTAAAGCAGAAAGTGATAAAGCAATGTCATCTTCCAGATTTTTAATTTTGGAAATGCGTATACCGGCTTGTGGAATGATCTCATATAAAGTAACAGTTGGCCCAACCGTTGCTTTGATATGGGAAATACCGATGTTGTAATTTTTTAGGGTTTGAACGATCTTGTCTTTGTTTTGCTGCAATTCTTCTGAGTTGACCGCAATGCTCTCATGGTAATCTTTAAGTAAATCCAGCGTAGGAAATTTGTAATTACTCAACTCCAATGTGGGATCGAATTCACCAAAATCTTCCAATAATTTGTCAGATAAGTTTTCTTTTTCATGTACTTCATTTACTATTTTATTGACATCAATACTCACATCATCTTCTTTTTCAGTTATTTCTAATTCAGGTGCATCATCTTTTTTGATCTCTATCTCGGTGGCAGTAGTTTCATCAGCAATAATTTCTTCTTTGTGTGTGTAAACTTCCAGATCATTTTCTTCAACTTCACTTGATTCATGCATAAGCTCACTTTCGTCAAATTTTGTTTTTTCCTTTTTCTTGGGAATCATAGATTGGATATGTTCGGGTGTAAGCCTAAATCTAAAAATGATAAATGCTAGTAAGCTTACCAGCAATATTGCTATGATACCGGGTTTGCCGATATAGGATTGTAGATACTCGTTCAATTCATAACCTACGGTACCGGCCAATAATGAATTATTAAGCGCTAAATAACCAAACAAAAGGGCGAACCATATCATGGCAGAAATAGCTAAAGTCCAGGTGTTTAGTAACTTGCTGAATTTGATTCTTAGAAAAATATACAAACCTGTCAAAAAAAGCATTAAGGGTAATAAAATACTCCCAACACCAAAACCTTTATAAATAAAAAAATGACTGATGGTGGCCCCAATTTTACCAAGCCAGTTTTGCGCTTTGACTTCTTTATCAGGCATTTCTGTTAAAATACTTTGGTCTGCATAGCCCGTCTTAAAATATGAAAGCATGGCCAACAACCAAAGCAGTGCCAGGATCATGATAATCAAGCTAATAACAAATTGGTTTTGCCTGCTTTTGAAAAATGCAAAACGAACTTTATTTGTCTTTTTTGGACGTTTAACTCTTTTTTTTGCCATTGGACAAAGCTACATAATTTTATGTAATTTTGCGCTCACAAAAGCAATAATAGTAGGTGAAACAAGCTCCCATCAACATAAGGAATAAGAAAGCATTTTACGAATACGAAATTATTGAACGTCTTACTGCGGGTATTGTGCTGACAGGAACGGAAATAAAATCAATTCGTGCCGGACAAGCAAGTATCAAAGAAGCCTACTGTGATTTTAATGAAAATGGGGAACTCTTTGTAATCAATATGTATGTCAAAGAGTTTTCGCATGCCAGCTTTTTTAATCATGAACCTCGTAATGCCCGAAAACTCTTATTAAATAAAAGAGAACTCAAAAAATGGCGACGAAAAGTGCAAGATACAGGAATGACCATGGTACCCTTACAATTATTTATCAATGAAAAAGGCTATGCCAAATTAGAAATTGCTTTAGCAAAAGGTAAAAAAATACATGATAAAAGACATAGTATCAAAGATCGTGATATGAAGCGTTCTTTAGACAGGATTCAAAAAGATTTTAACAACTGATGAGGCGTTTTTATCAAATTATTCGTTGGAAAAATTTATTGCTAATTCTATTGGTTTTTTCTTTGATCAGGTATTATTTGATGCCTATTTTCCATATTGAAAGCGGCCTAAATAATTTAACATACTATTTAGTATTGTTAAACGTCTTACTCATCACTATTGGAGGTTATCTAATCAATGATATCAATGATCTGGATGCCGACCGAATAAACAAACCCGACAGTGTTTGGATATCGGACGTGTTTACCAAAAAAACAGCCTATTTATTTTATCTAATTCTCAATCTCATTGCTATAGGTATAGCTTTGTATATCAGTTACTTGACGCAATACCTGTGGGTGTTATTTTATTACTTCATACCCATAGTACTCTTATATTTTTATGCAGTTTTGTTCAAAAAGAACTTGTTGATCGACAATTTGATAGTGGCTCTGCTGATAGCTTATTCAATAGTGTTTTTGTTATTAGTTGATGATAAAATGCAAGCTATGGATGTCCCCGTTCCCGGTTTAGGTTTTCATTCTGTCATAGTATTTCTTGCCTGCTTTGCTTTTTTAACCAATCTTATGAGAGAATTGGCAAAAGATGCGCAAGACGAATTGGGAGATCAAGTGGCCGGTTATGATTCCTTATTCATTAGGTATGGTATGGGACGAGTGAAACGATGGAGTAATTTTATATTAGGGCTTTTTTTTGTGAGTATAGTGGTGGTAGTTATTAAAGTTTGGCCAAGCCAAAAAATGTTGGGCATCTACTTGTTGTTTGCAGTTATTCCTTTTTTGTTTTTGTTGTTTATTCAATTGGGTAAAGTGAGGAAAAACTCAGATTTTGCCAGCATCAGTAAGCTGTTAAAAATGCTTATGTTTGTAGGCCTTTTGGCTGTTTTTATGATCAAATCTTATGCGAAATAGTTCATTACATTTTTATAAAATTTTGAAATTTAACACATTAAATAATCAAGAGTATAATTCAAACAAATTGAAAACAAAGTTATCAATCTCATGTCTCATGTCTGAAATCTCATATCTAACGAAGTATTATTATGCATAGATTACAAGAAAGATTAGCAGAAAAAAAACTAGTATTGGCTTCGGGTTCCCCGAGAAGGCAGGAATTATTAAAAGGCTTGGATATCCCTTATACCATTGAACTCCGTGAAGTCAATGAAGTATACCCTGATGACCTGAAAGCACATGATATTACCGATTTTCTCGCTTGTCTAAAAGCTTATGTATTTGATGATCTGGACGAAAACACTATTGTCATTACTGCCGATACTATCGTGTGGTTAGCAGGACAAGCCTTGATGAAACCCAATGACAGGGCAGCCGCTATAGCTATGCTTACACAAATGTCCGGAAAATGCCATGAAGTCTATACTTCGGTTTGTATCAAATCACATAACAAAAACAGGGTTTTTTATGAAAAGACCGAAGTTTGTTTTAG
>JANTFO010000052.1 GCA_024763365.1 Flavobacteriaceae bacterium | reverse complement strand
GTAGCCAAGGCTTCGCCTTCCACATCTTCGGCTATGATCAATAAGGGTTTACCACTTTGTGCAACGGGTTCCAAAATAGGAAGCAAGTCTTTTAAAGCAGTTATTTTTTTATCGTACAATAAAATATGTGGGTTTTCCAAATCGACCATCATTTTTTCGGCATCATTGATGAAATAGGGTGATAGATAACCGCGGTCAAATTGCATACCTTCTACAATTTCCACATAAGTTTCTGTTCCTTTAGCTTCCTCTACGGTGATAACACCTTCTTTACCAACTTTATTAAAAGCTTCGGCAATTAAATCGCCGATGCTGTTATCGTTATTGGCAGAGATAGCAGCCACTTGCTGTATTTCACCGGATTTATTTCCTACATCTTTAGATTGTTTCTTAAGGTCCTCTACAATTTTAATAACTGCTTTGTCAATTCCTCTCTTAAGATCCATAGGATTGGCACCGGCAGCTACATTTTTAAGGCCTTCTTTTACGATGGCTTGCGCCAATACTGTTGCAGTAGTGGTTCCGTCACCGGCAAGGTCAGAAGTTTTGGAAGCCACTTCTTTGACCATCTGGGCACCCATGTTTTCGATGGCGTCTTCCAACTCTATCTCTTTGGCAACACTTACACCGTCTTTGGTAACTACTGGACTGCCAAATGATTTGTCGATAACGACATTTCTACCTTTGGGGCCGAGGGTAACTTTAACGGCATCGGCTAATGCATCTACACCTCTTTTGAGGCCGTCTCTTGCTTCAATATCAAATTTTATATCTTTTGCCATAATAGTATGTTTTTATATTGTTTTTTAAATAACTGCTAAAATTTCACTTTCACGAACTATCAAGTAGTCTTTACCATCAAAGTTGAGTTCAGTTCCTGCATATTTGGCATAAAGAACATTATCACCAACTTTGACTGTCATGTCGTGGTCTTTGGTGCCGTTACCAACGGCGATTACTGTGCCTCTTTGTGGTTTTTCTTTGGCAGAATCGGGAATAATAATGCCACTGGCTGTTTTGGTTTCAGCAGGCATAGGTTCGATCAATACTCTGTCTGCTAAGGGTTTAATATGAATACTCATAGTGTTTTAAAATTATGGTTAATAATTAAGTACGGCATCTGATTTTCTAAAATTATGCCAAGTATGAAAAATGCCAATCCGATGACAGATTGGCATTTTAACATTCTATTTTCTAAGAGTTATTTGTTGTCTTGACTTTCTTCAGGTAGTGCGGGCGTGGATTCGGGTGTAGTTTCAGGTACTTCCTCTATCAATTCTCTGTTCTCTAAAGTTTCTTTCAAACCTGATCTTTCATCGCCTCTTCCGGGTTTTAAAGTGAAATTAACTAAAAGGATTAAAGCCGTCATTACGATAGCCAATGTCCAGGTGCTTTTGTCTAAAAAAGTATTGGTACTTTGTACACCACCCATAGTCGCACCGCCACCACCAAAGGTAGATGATAATCCGCCTCCTTTTGGGTTTTGTACCATGATAAGTAACACCAAGAGCAGGGCTACGATAATTATTAGGGTTACAAGTAAAGTTGTCATTATGATAAAATTTAAATCTTTTTAATTATTTCTTACTTAGCTTTTTCAGCCTTTCAATTTGGTCTGCAAAGAAACTACTTTTTTCCGGAAATTTCAAGCCTAAAATTTCATAAGCTTTGATAGCACTGTCATATTTTTTTTGTTGTTCATAAAGATGGGCTAAAGTTTCGGTCATGATAGCGTCTGTTTCCAGTTCGTCAGTTGCTTCCAGCTCTTTGTTTACAGGTTCATCAGAGATCTTTGATATTTTTGGATTACTAATGATAAAGCGGTCTATCAAGTCTTGTTTTTTTGCTTTATCAAGATCAATATTGGGTTCTTTACTCCGATCTATAGGTTTGAAACTGGACAATTGCAACCATTCCATAAAGCTGTGCATCTCCCCTTTATGAAAGTGTGCCGGTTTGTGTTCATCTTTTTCAGTAGCTGCTTTTAAAAGTATTTCTGTTACAGTTGCTTCCGCTTTTTTTTCTGGAATATCTAAAATACTTTTAGTAGTTTCAGTCACTGCATCAGTTGATTCACTGATGATTTCTTCTGGTTCTTCTGTTGAAGCGGGGATTTCCGATTCAATAGATTCTGTAGTGGGTTCGAAATTGATGCTAAAATCCATATCAAAATTATCATCGGTATAATTAGCTAAATCAATTAGCTCTTCATCAATTTTTTCCTTTTTATCTATTTCAAAATAAAAGACTTTGTTCTCTTCCTTGTCAATTTTTTTAGTTTCTGATATTAAACGATCGTTTTCTTCTTCGATATTAGTTTTATTAACCTGCTTTTCAATATTTTCAATTACCTGCAGGTCAACTAATTCTATAGATTCTATGAAATCGCTTTCTTTTTTTTGTGCTAAATTATCCAAAAAAGTATCAGAAGTGATAAAGTGAAAAAGTACACTGCGGTCTGTAGTATGTGCAGCCGTATTTTTTAAATTTAGATTGTATCTAAAGCTATTTTGGTTTTTGAGTCCTTTTAAATACAGTACGCGTGCTGCCTGAAAATAGGGAAAACTATTCACTACTTCTTCCAGAGAATCCACCTGAACGGATTCCATTAATTCCGGTTGATGTAATATTTTTAAGAAATCAGGTGTGTTCATATTTCACTCAATTCTATAAAGAAAGACAAAGCTATTTAAAATTTACCATTTAGCCACCGATGCATTGAATATATCTTGTGTGAGGCGTTCAAGTATTTCTTCATAAGCCTCGTCCATAATACTTCCTGTCAGTAATTCAGTACCTTCGTAGTCATAATAATGTGAAAAGGTCTGCTCAAAATTATCGTCTTCATTTAGATTGTTATAAAAACGCACTTTTACTTTGATGGTTAGCCTGTTTAAGGCTGCTGTTTGATTCGCCGTTGAAGCCGTAGGACGAATATTATAATCCACGATCTCACCTTCAAATTGTAATTCCCCTCCCGTTTTGACCAATTCCAGATTGGTTTGTTGTAGAAACAGGTCTTGCAAGGCCAAAGTAAAACGCTGACTGAGGGAAGGTTCCACAAAAGCGGCATTGTTAGGAAAATAATCTATCTGAATGGTTTTAGCATCTATCTGCGCTCCTGAAAGGGAGTATATACCACAACTTGTGGTCATAAAAAATAGGGCTAAAAATACTATTGGAGTGAATAATTTCATCTGTTTAAAAATTGTAATTTTTTGATTTAAAAAGTAATTCCAAATTTTAAAAACATCCGGAACCATTTTTTTTCGTATAAACTTATTTTAACCAATCTCGGCATAGTATGTTTAAAAAAGTTTATGCTCATTTCATGTTATTAATGTAGATCGTATTGTTTAATTTTTCTGTATAATGTACGCTCAGAGATTCCTAATTCTTTGGCAGCTAATTTACGTTTTCCACGATGTTTTTCCAGTGATTTTTTGATCATTTGGATTTCTTGTTCCTGAAGTGACAGGTTTTCCGCTTCTTCGTCTATTACTTCTTCGTAGATTTCTTCCTGGTAATTTTTATCATGTTCTAAATCAATAAAATCCTTAGGCTCTTGTTCAAAGGGATCGGAAGTGTATTCCGTAAGGTGGTTACTAGTATTTATATTTTTATTTCCTGAAATTAACCCCATGGTTACTTTTTTTAATTCGTCTAGCTCTTTTCGCATTTCCAAGATGATATTATACATCATTTCACGCTCAGCTTTATAATCAAATTCCGCGCTTTGTCCGGTGATTACACTAGGTAGTTGGCTGTTATAGTGTGGTAAATATTCTTGTAAGCTTGTAGCATTAATATTTCTATTAGTTTCAATAACAGAGAGTTGCTCAGCAATATTTCGAAGTTGCCTGATATTGCCGGGAAAATTATATCGTTTTAGCAAGGAAATAGCATCTTCCGTGAGCCGGATAGTGGGCATTTGGTATTTTTGGGCAAAATCAGCAGCAAATTTTCTAAATAGAAGATGGATGTCATCTTTACGGGCTCTCAGCGGTGGAATGTTAATTTCAATGGTGCTAAGCCTATAATATAAGTCTTCTCTAAATTTTCCTTTTTTGATGGCTTTTTCCATATCCAAATTGGTAGCCGCAACAATACGGATATCTGTTTTCTGGACTTTGGAGGAACCTACTTTGATGAATTCTCCATTTTCCAAAACACGCAATAAACGCACCTGTGTAGTTAAAGGCAATTCTCCCACTTCGTCTAAGAAAATAGTGCCCCCATCTGCTTCTTCAAAGTAACCCTGTCTGGTGGCGGTAGCTCCGGTGAAAGACCCTTTTTCATGTCCAAAGAGTTCACTATCAATAGTGCCTTCGGGAATAGCACCACAGTTGACAGCAATGTATTTGGCATGTTTTCTATGTGATAAAGAGTGAATGATTTTAGGAATGCTTTCCTTCCCCACACCACTTTCTCCGGTAACCAAAACAGAAATATCTGTCGGAGCTACTTGTATGGCTTTTTCCAAAGCTCTGTTGAGCCCAGGGTCATTTCCTATGATTCCAAATCTTTGTTTTAGTGATTGTATGTTCATGTTGTTAGTCGTTGGTCTTTGGTCGTCCGCCTACGCTTCGCTCCGGCGGGTAAATTGGTCTTTGGTTGTTTGAGGAAGCAGGCATTATTTACTTTTTACTTTTCCTAACAAAGTTGCTGAAGTACAATCCTCAATTTTAACTTGTACAAAATCGCCCGGTTTTTCATGCCCTGTTTTTGGGAAAACGACCATGGCGTTTTGTGAGTTTCTGCCTTTCCAATATTGATTGGATTTTTTGGAATCTCCTTCAATCAAAACTTCAACTTCTTGTCCTATAAATTTCTTCATTCTCAATAGGCTATGCTTTTGTTGTAAGGCTATGATTTCGTTTAACCTGCGTTTTTTTGTTTCATGAGGTACATCGTCGGCCATATTTTTATGTGCTGGAGTTCCCGGTCTATCTGAATAGGCAAACATAAACCCAAAGTCATATTTTACATACTCCATCAAGCTGAGTGTATCTTTATGTTCTGCTTCTGTTTCTCCACAAAATCCGGCAATGATATCGTGTGACAACGCACAACCGGGTAATATTTTTCTAATATTGTCAATCAATTCTATGTACTCCTCACGAGTATGCTGACGATTCATCCTTTTGAGTACACTACTACTACCACTTTGTACCGGCAAATGGATATATTTACAAATATTCTTGTGCTTGGCCATGCTGTGAAGGACATCCAGTTTCATATCCTGCGGATTAGAAGTGGAGAATCTAAACCTCATTTCAGGAAATGTTGTAGCACACATGTCTAGTAATTGCGCAAAATCTACTGCATTTTTCTGTGCTTCCTGACTAGCTTTATCAAAATCTTTTTTTAAACCTCCGCCAAACCATAGATAGCTATCTACATTTTGGCCTAGAAGGGTCACTTCTTTAAAATTTTGATCTTTCAGGTCTTGTATTTCTTTAATAATGCTCTTAGGGTCTCGGCTCCGCTCTCGCCCCCGCGTAAAGGGCACTACACAAAATGTACACATATTATCACAACCGCGAGTAATAGAAACAAAGGCCGTCACGCCATTAGAATTTAAACGTACCGGAGCGATATCTGCATAGGTTTCTTCTTTAGAAAGTAAAACATTTACGGCTTCTTTGCCATCTGCTACTTCTTCAATCAAATGTGGGAGATCACGATAAGCATCAGGCCCCACAACCAAGTCTAGCATTTGTTCTTCTTCTAAAAATTTAGCTTTTAATCGTTCTGCCATGCAACCCATCACGCCAATTTTTAGCTTTGGATTTATTTTTTTAATGCTCTGGTATTTTTCAAGACGCTTCCTAACGGTTTGCTCTGCTTTTTCACGAATAGAACAGGTGTTTACAAGGATCAAGTCTGCCGCTTTCATATCATCTGTCGTGTTGAAACCTTTTCCTTTGAGAATGGAAGCTACAATCTCACTGTCGTTGATATTCATCTGGCAGCCATAACTCTCTATATATACCTTTTTGGTATTCTGCTGTAAACCAATGGTCATAGTAGCCAGACCTTGCTTTGATTCGTCAATTATTTTTTCACCATCCATAGATATTCAAATAGTTTTTAGATTAAATTGCCTACAAAGATAAGAGCATTTGCTTAAAATGTGACAAAATGACAGAGAAAACTTTGTTAAAAGAAAAGAAGTAATGATGATAAAAAATTGTAGGTTTGTAAATACCAAAAGTCAAAATTTGTTACCGAATAAAGCCATAGCATTTGTAAAAGATTATGTAAGGGAGGATATTAAAAGGATAGATTTGATCAATGCGAGTGGGTCAAACCGTAAATACTACAGAATCTTTTTTCAAAATTCTGAACCGCTAATTTTAACAGAGAACAGCTTCCTTAAAGAAAACCAAAGTTTTTTTTACCTGACAGAAACTTTTTACCAAGAAAAAGTTATTGTACCTAAGTTATTGGCTATTGATAGAAGCCAAACCTTCTATTTACAAGAGGATTTGGGTGATATTAGTTTATTTGACAAACTTAATCAAGAAGGTTTTTCAGATGCTGTGTTTTCACTTTATCAAAAAGCTCTGGAAGCTTTAGCTGATTTGCAAATTCGTCTTTCTCAAAAGATAGATTACTCCAAATTATATGACTTTCAGCAATTTGATGAAAAAGTGGTTTTTAACGACTTGTTTTATTTTAAAAGTTTCTTTCTCGATAGGCTGGATATTGCTTACCGGAAAGCTGAATTGATTGAAACCTTTCAACAAATTGCTAAAGCAGTTTCTGGTTTACCAAAGCGTTTTTTTCTATACAGAGATTTCCAATCACGAAATATTATGATTTATCATGATAAAACATATTTTATTGACTACCAGGGTGGTATGAAGGGTTTTGTAGGTTATGATGTGGTTTCTTTATTGTATCAAGCGAAAGCTCAGTTACCAAATATTTGGAGGGAAAAATTACAAAATACCTATTTTGAAGCTTTTTTATCAAAAAATATCTTGACAAAAAATGAACTGATAGAAGGATTGGTACTTAGTAAGATTTTACGTTTTTTTCAAGTATTGGGCACCTATGGTTTGCGCGGGTTAGTAGAACGTAAAACTCACTTTTTGGACAGTATATTATTTAGTTTAAAGAATTTAGCCTTACTTTTAGAAGAAGACCTAATGAAGGATTACCCCTACCTGGAACAAATAACCTCAGAGTTATCTTCTTCAAAAACAGAACAAAAAATTAAAGAATTGATTAAAGCATGAGTTTACAAATAACGATTAATAGTTTTTCTTATAAAAAGAGTATACCGCAAGATCCTTCTGGAAATGGTGGAGGCTTTGTATTTGATTGTAGGGGGATTTATAATCCTGGAAGAATTGAGTTTTATAAAAAACTAACAGGTTTAGACAATGAAGTTAGGGATTTTTTGGAAACCAAGACTAAGATTGGTGATTTTTTAGATCATACATTGGCTTTAGTTGACATGACTTTAAACAATTATTTAGAAAGAAATTTTGAGCATCTACAAATAAATTATGGTTGTACGGGGGGGCAGCATCGTTCGGTATTCTGTGCAGAAGCAACTGTCGCTCACTTGCAAGAAAAGTATCCTGAAGTTAAGGTAAAAGTGGTACATACGAATCGTGAAAACTGGGTAAAATGAAGGCTATGATTTTGGCTGCCGGTTTGGGAACACGTCTCAAACCTTTTACAAAAATGCATCCTAAAGCATTGTTTCCCGTAAATGGCATTACTTTGCTGGAACGTAATATCAATTACCTGAAAAAGGTAGGTATACATGATATAGTAATCAACGTTCATCATTTTGCTGCGCAAATATTGGATTTTCTAAAACGCCATGATAATTTTAATGTAAACATTATAATCTCTGATGAAAGGGAAGTCTTGCTTGAAACAGGAGGAGGCCTTCTGAAGGCTGCTCCCTATTTAGATGACGATGCTTTTGTACTACTCAATGTAGATATCTTGACACATCTAAACCTAAAAGAGATGATAGCTCAGCATTATAAAAGCGATGCTTTAGCAACATTAGCTGTGTCAAAAAGGCTTAGTACTCGTCAACTGGGTTTTACTAATGGATGGCAACTATGTGCCTGGAAAAACTTAAAAACCGGAGAAAGTGTGACCGCCCAAAAACAAGCTTTACATGAAAGAGCTTTTAGTGGTATTCATATAATAGAACCTACCATCTTTGACCAGATTACAGAAACCGGAAAATTTTCAATTATCAATACCTATTTAAGATTGATGCACAAACATTCCATAAAGGGTTTTGACCATACAGGTACTCCTGTTCTAGATGTTGGTAAGCCCGAAAATATTCTAGCAGCTGAGTCATTATTTAAATGATAATTCAGCCTTAGTTTATTATAAAAAATTTTGTCTTTTAAAAAAAAACATACTTTTGTAGCCCGAAATAAAATAAATTCTAATTGTTTTAGGTGGAGTTTATTTTGCTGAAAAAAACTAATATTTAAGCTTAATTCTTAAGAAAAATGTCAAAAAATCTCGTCATTGTTGAGTCACCCGCTAAAGCCAAAACCATTGAAAAATTTCTTGGAAAAGATTATATCGTAGCATCTAGTTTTGGTCATGTAGCCGACTTACCTAAAAAGGAGATGGGTATAGATGTGGAAGGAGATTTCAAACCCAAATATATCATTTCTCCTGACAAAAAGGATGTAATCAAAAATCTTAAGTCTTTAGCTAAAAAAGCTGATACCATATGGCTTGCCAGTGATGAGGATCGTGAGGGAGAGGCTATAGCCTGGCATTTGTTTCATCAACTTAAATTAAAGGATGAAAATACCAAGCGTATTGTATTTCATGAGATCACCAAAAAAGCCATAGAAGAAGCAGTTAAAAATCCAAGAAAAATTGATGAAAATCTGGTTGATGCTCAACAGGCCAGAAGAGTATTGGACAGGTTGGTAGGCTATGAACTTTCCCCTGTTTTATGGAAAAAAGTTAAAACCGGTCTTTCAGCAGGTAGGGTACAGTCTGTTGCAGTGAGGCTTATTGTAGAGAGGGAAAGAGAAATCGAAGAGTTCAAACCTACAGCAACCTATAAAGTAGAAGCCGTTTTTTTAAATGAAAAGAAACAAGCGGTTACGGCTAAATTAGATCGTTCTTTTAAGAATAAGGAAGAAGCCAAAGAGTTTTTAAAGTCCTGTCTTAATGCAGCTTTCAAAATAAATGAGCTAATCACAAAACCGGCGATAAAGAAACCTGCAGCCCCTTTTACCACTTCTACTTTACAGCAGGAAGCTTCCCGAAAACTTTATTTTCCGGTAGCCAAAACTATGCAAACGGCGCAGCGTTTGTATGAAGCAGGATATATTACTTATATGAGAACTGACAGTGTGAGACTTTCTGATGAGGCTAAAAAAGCAGTTGCCAAAGTGATCACAGCAAATTATGGTTCAAAATTTAGTAAAACAAGGTATTATACCAGTAAAATCAAAGGTGCTCAGGAAGCCCATGAAGCTATAAGACCGACAAATTTTGAGGTAGAAAATCCGCATTTAACCGCAGATCAAAGTAGATTATATCAATTAATTTGGAAACGAGCAGTAGCCTCCCAAATGGCAGATGCAGAAATAGAACGTACTAAGGTATTCATCAGTAATGATAAAAATGATGAGATTTTTAGTGCTAAAGGAGAAGTGATAAAATTTCCCGGATTTTTAAAAGTATATATTGAGAGTTTTGATGATGAAGATGCACAAGAGAAAACAGGTCATTTGCCGGAATTGAGAGTTGGAGAAACCATGTTTAATAAAGATATCGTTGCCACTGAAAGGTTTTCAAGACCTCCATTCCGTTATTCAGAAGCAGCATTGGTTAAGAAATTAGAAGAGTTAGGTATTGGAAGGCCGTCAACCTACGCGCCAACTATATCTACCATACAAAGACGTATGTATGTCGAAAAGAAACAACTCGAAGGTGTCAAAAGAAACTACACGCAGTTAGTACTAAAAAAGGAGTCTATCTTAGAGAAAGAATTATCCGAAATTACGGGAGCTGATAAAGGGAAATTGACACCAACTGATATTGGGAAAATAGTAAATGATTTCCTAGTAGCTAACTTTCAACAAATTTTGGATTATGATTTTACGGCTAAAGCTGAAAAAGAGTTTGATGATATTGCAGAAGGTAAAGGCCACTGGAAAGAAACAATTCAGGAGTTTTACGAGCGTTTTATTAAAAATGTAAATGATGTTTCTGAAAATGCAAATCGTGCAAAAGGGGAACGTGAATTAGGGGTCGATCCAAAAACAGGGAAAAAGGTATATGCAAAATTGGGCCGATATGGTGCTATGGTACAAATTGGAGAAGCAAGTGATGAGGAAAAACCACGTTTTGCTAGTTTGCAGGGGACACAAACTATCAGTAGTGTTAATTTAGAAGAAGCCTTAGCACTCTTTGAATTACCTAAAACATTAGGTGAGTATGAAGGAGTAGAAGTAATAGTATCAAACGGGCGCTACGGACCTTTTGTAAAGTTTGGTAATAAGTATATATCATTACCTAAACCTGAAGAACCAACTGGTGTTGACCTTGATAGAGCTATAGAGTTGATTGAAGCCAAGAAAAGAGCGGATGCTCCAATCGCAACTTATAAAGATTTGCCTGTACAAAAAGGTGTAGGGCGTTTTGGACCTTTTATCAAGTGGAATAACACCTTTATTAATGTATCCAAAAAATATAATTTTGATGACCTTTCTCAAAAAGATATTGAAGAATTGATTGAGGATAAATTAAAAAAAGAAAGAGAAAAAATCATCAAAAGCTGGGAAGCAGAAGGGATCCGATTAGAAAAGGCACGTTGGGGAAGGTTTAATCTTATACAAGGAAAAAATAAGATTGAATTGCCTAAAACTACTGATCCTGAAAAGTTTACGCTTGAAAAAGCACAGGAGATAATAACTAAAAATACTAAATCTATTAAGAAGAAAAGAAGTAAGAAATAGATTGATTATACATTCACTTTTTTATTATATTTGCCTTATTATTATTTACCCTGACAAATTCAGAATCCATCCATGGATCGTATTTTTGATTTTATAAATCCTATTGACAAAGATTTACAGGCTTATGTAGCCGACTTGCCTAAAAGTACTTTGGGTAAAGTTGTTTTGTTGCACAAAAAAGATTTTCAATTGGATTTTACCCCAGGAGGTATCGTATTGATTGGAGTTCCTGAAGGTCGAACAGCGGTAAAAAATGTCGATACGGGTAAAGGCTTAAATATCATTAGGGAACAGCTTTATAAATTGTATGTTGGCAATTGGAATATTCGTCTGTATGATTTAGGAGATATCAAAATTGGGCATAGTTTTCAGGATACTGAAGCTGCCTTAAAATCGGTATTGACCTATTTGCTAAAGAAAAAATTAATCCCAATAGTGTTAGGAGGTAGCCAGGCATTGACATATACCGCTTACCGGGCATATGATGAATTAGAACAAAAAGTTAATTTAAGTGTTGTAGATGCTAAATTTGATTTGGGTAGTTTTGATAAAAAGTTTGACTCCAATTCCTACTTGACTAAAATAGTTATGGAGAAGCCCAATAATCTGTTTAATTTCACAAACATTGGTTACCAGACTTTTCTCAATGCACAAGAAGAGATTGATTTAGTCAAAAAAATGTTGTTTGACGCTTACAGGTTGGGTAGTGTAAAAAGTGAAATAGAAATAGTGGAACCGGCGATGCGGGATACAGATCTGTTAAGTATTGATTTGGGAGCGATAAGACGTATGGATGCCCCAGCTAATCAAAACGCACAGTTAAGTGGTTTTAATGCAGATGATATTTGTAAAATAACACGTTATGCCGGCTTGAGTGACAAGCTAAGTATGATGGGTATATTTGAGTATAATGTTTTAAAAGACAAAAACTACCAAACAGCCGAGCTTATTGCTCAGATGATCTGGTATTTTTTTGAAGGAGTGAATTTTAGGGCTTATGAATTTCCCACTTTGGACTTGGATGGTTTTCAAAAGTATATGGTGGTTATCGATGATGAAACTTATAATTTTTATAAAAGTAATAATAGTGGCAGATGGTGGTTGGAAATTAATATAAAAGACAATAATAAATTAAAAAGACAAACGTTAATACCGTGTACATACAATGATTATCTGACGGCGAATAAGCAAGAGGTCCCTGAAAGATGGTATACAAATAGAAAGAAATTAGAATAAAGAATTTGGAATTTGTTATTTAAAAAAAATAAATTAGGTTTGTACGCTTCATTAAAAATGATGAATATTATGAAAAAAACGGCAATTTTAGTTTTGCTAATATCTTTGTTTTATAGTTGTGGATCTAGTGACAAAGGTGAGTTAGTAGGTGTTCATACTCAAAGTAAATGGCATGCCGAAACACCTTATGGAATGGTGTTAGTTCCCGGTGGTACATTTACAATGGGTAAACAAGACGAGGATGATATAGGAGCATTGAATACACCCGCAAGAACCGCTACTGTACGTCCTTTCTATATGGACGAAACCGAAATCACCAATAGTGAATATAAAGAATTTGTATTTTGGGTAAGGGATTCCATTGTTAGAACAAAATTAGCTATTCTGGCAGATGAATTAAACTATGGTAGTGAACCAGGTGAAGGTGTTCTTCAGGATTATCAATTCAAAGATACTACAAGTGACGGAAGCATTTATGTTCGGTATATGATGGAAAATTATGGTAGCCTTGGAGATATTAATTCACCTACTATGGGAAGATTTCTCAATTGGGAAGAACCACTTATTTGGAATACCGGTGATTTTCCAAGCATGGAATATGCAGAAGTAATGGATACGATGTTTATACCTCTAGATGAAAGTTTTGATGGCAGACGTATGTTAGATGTAACTAAACTAAAGTATAAGTTTTCTTGGTTAGATCGAGAAACAGCTGCACGAAAAGGAACCAAAAGAAGTGATCAGTTAATTCATGAAATAGTACCTGTTTATCCTGATACAACCGTATGGGTAAAAGATTTTGCCTATTCTTATAATGATCCTATGCACCAAGACTATTTCTGGCATGAGGCTTATGCAGATTACCCTGTTGTAGGTGTCACTTGGAATCAAGCCAGAGCCTTTACCAGTTGGCGTACTAAAAAGAAAAACGATTACCTGCGCTCTAGAAAAAATGTAAGTCGAGTTCCTCATTTTAGATTACCTTCAGAAGCAGAATGGGAGTATGCAGCCAGAGGAGGTTTGGAATATGGAAAATATCCTTGGGGGGAACCTTACACAACAAATGACAGAGGATGTTTCTTAGCTAATTTCAAACCTGCCAGAGGTGATTACGCTGTTGACGGAGCTTTGTATACCATGGAAGGAAAATCGTATAGCCCTAATGGATATGGCTTGTACAATATGGCAGGGAATGTTTCGGAATGGACGCAAACTGCCTACAATGAAGCTTCTTATTACCTAGGCTCCACGATGAATCCTAATGTGGAGGATAGAAATAATAAAAGAAAAGTGATTCGTGGTGGATCTTGGAAAGATGTTGCTTACTACTTAGAAGTAAGTTCGCGAGACTATGAATATGCAGATTCGGCAAGAAGTTTTATAGGTTTCAGAACAGCGCAAGACTATCTCGGAACCAGCTTAACAGGAAAATAATTATAGACATTAACCAATTAAATTTATAACCAAAATAATTCATTATCATGGCACAATCAAGAGCAAGTAAAAAATTCTTTCACATGGCCTACAGTATAGGGGCCTCTATTGTAATTCTCGGAGCATTATTTAAAATTCTACATATGAGTATAGGTCCTCTAACTGGAGGGATTCTACTTATGATAGGATTAGGTGTAGAATCTATAATATTCTTTATTTCAGCTTTCGAACCAATCGAGGAAGACTTGGATTGGTCTAAGGTATATCCTGAATTGGCTGATGATTCACGTGAGGAGAAGCGTAAAGACGCGTTGCAAGCAAAGGAAGCTTCCTCTATGTTATCGCAAAAATTAGACAACATGTTACAAGAAGCCAAACTGGATGCAGGCTTGATGGGCAAATTAAGTGAAAGCATTCAAAACTTTAAAGGCGCTGCAGAACAAATTCAACCGGCTGTAGATTCTATTGCTGCTACTAATAAATATAGTGAACAATTATCTATGGCAGCAGCTCAAATGGAGTCTTTGAATAGCCTTTACAAACTACAGTTGGAAAGCACCAGTCGTCAAGCTCAGGTAAATGACGAAATTGCCAATAATGCAGCAGCACTTAAAGAGCAAATGCAATCTATGGCAGCTAATCTTCAAAATTTGAATAATGTTTATGGCGGTATGTTAACAGCCATGAATAAAGGATAAATTTTACCAGTCAAATTAACCAATATAAACTTTAAAATGAAATAATATGGCAGGCGGAAATTTATCAAACAGACAAAAGATGATTAACTTGATGTATCTTGTATTTATCGCTATGTTAGCTTTAAATATGAGTAAAAAAGTACTCTCATCTTTTGGCTATATGAAAGAAAAATTAGCAG
>JANTFO010000051.1 GCA_024763365.1 Flavobacteriaceae bacterium | reverse complement strand
GTTCCGTAACCGGTAACTACTCCATCGCCATAAAATTTTTGCTTTTCCATCCCAAAATCATGGGTGCGGTGCGTTACCAAAATACCCATTTCTTCAAACGAGCCATCATCTAACAGGTATTCTACCCTTTCACGGGCTGTGAGTTTTCCCTTTTGATGCTGTTTGTCAATTCTTATCTGTCCCCCTCCTTCATAAGCTTTTTGCAATTTATCCTGTAGGTCTTTAATATTTTTGTTCATTTCTAAAAATCTTAAAAGGTAAAAAAATGATTATTGATTGAAAACCACTTTTACAGCCGGTTTTGCTATTTTGCTAGGCAAGCTAAGACTGTTTTTCTGTTTTAAATAAGTCAATAAAGCTACTTTTGCTGCGATTTTTGCTTCTTTTTCATAATACAATTCTCTGTCTTTTTCACCAAAGAAATTTTTTACAAAATGTGTATCAAATTGACCGCTTCTAAAAGCTTTGTGTTGACAAACATATTTACCAAATGGCAAAGTAGTTTCTACGCCTTCTACATGATAATGATCAATAGCTTCAATCATTTTCTCAATAGCCTCTATCCTGGATGGCCCAAAAGTGATCAGTTTTGACAACATAGGGTCATAATAAATAGGCACATCCATGCCTTCCCTAAAACCATCATCTACCCGTATATCTTTCCCTTTTGGAGGTTGATAGGTGCTCAACAAACCAATGCTCGGCGCAAAATCATTAAAAGAATCTTCGGCATATACCCTCAGTTCTATGGCATGTCCATTAATATTCAAGTCTTCCTGCTTAAAAGAAATGGGTTTACCTTCCGCAATTCTGATCTGTTCAGCCACTAAGTCTGTTCCGGTAATCCATTCGGTCACAGGATGTTCAACCTGCAAACGTGTATTCATTTCCAGAAAATAAAAATTTTTGTCTGCATCCATAAGAAACTCTACTGTTCCAGCACCGAGGTAATCACAGGATTTGGCTACATTAACTGCTGCTTCACCCATTTTTTGACGAATTTCCTCGGTTACGATAGCGGATGGAGCTTCCTCCACTACTTTTTGATGTCGGCGTTGAATACTACATTCTCTTTCAAAAAGGTATAAGAAATTTCCATGATCATCAGCTAGAACTTGTATTTCAATATGCCTGGGAGATTCTATATATTTTTCGATAAAAACCGATCCATCGCCAAAAGCTGAAGTTGCTTCACTAATAGCGCGCTCCATCTGGCTTTTTACTTCTTTCTCTTTTTCAACCACACGCATACCTTTACCACCACCTCCTGCAGAAGCTTTAATCAAAATAGGAAAACCTATTTCTTTGGCGATCGTAACTGCTTTTTCTACATCGGTCACTGCTTGGTCAATACCGGGAACCATTGGAATTTTGTATGATTTAACAGCTTCTTTAGCCGCTAATTTACTTCCCATAGTGCGAATAGCCTGTGGGCGTGGCCCGATAAAAATAAGACCGGCATCAGATACTTTTTGAGAAAATTGGGCATTTTCACTTAAAAAACCATAACCGGGGTGTATCGCATCTACCTTAAGTTTTTTTGCTACTTCAATGATTTTATTGGCTAACAAATATGATTTTGAGGAAGGAGGTTCTCCTATACAAACTGCCTCGTCGGCAAAAGCCACATGTGGCGAATTTCTATCTGCTGTGGAATAGACCGCAACAGTTTTAATTCCTAACTTTTTAGCGGTTTTAAACACCCTTATGGCAATTTCTCCACGGTTGGCCACCAATATTTTCTTTATTTCTTTCATCATTCTAAAAATTTCGGAATTATTCCATTTCTATTAAAAGTTGTTTCTTATCTACAGCATCCCCTTTTTTAACATGTACTTTTTTAATTAAACCATCTTTAGATGCACTCATCACATTTTCCATTTTCATGGCTTCTAATATAACTAGTGCATCTCCTTCTTTTACTTCCTGCCCCTCTTTGACCATCACATCAAGGATCAATCCGGGCATAGGTGCTATAGAATCTCCTTCCACTATTTTATCTTTCAATGTAAGGCCTAATTCATCAATCAATAGATCTAGTTCATTGTTAATATGAACTTGATACAGGTTTCCATTAACCTTGACTTGATAGTTTTTATTCCTAAAATCGCTTTTTAGAATTTTTGCATGGTAATTTTGAGCATTCTCTAAAATGTTTAGCTCACCGTTAAGCCCAGTTTTATAATCCAGAACATCTAGATCAACAGACTTCACTTCAAAATACCGGTTATCGTTTACTTTTATTTTATACATATCTGACATGCTATATTTCTTTAGTTTGATTCGAGTGTTTTAAATGCATTGATAATTTTTTTTACGAGCTTATGACGCATCACATCTCTATCGTCGAGGTATATGATAGAAACCCCTTTTAGATTGTTAAGCGCCAGAAGGGCTTCTTTTAAGCCGGAAATCTGTTTTGACGGAAGATCCACTTGTCCGGGATCACCTGTTACGACAAATTTGGCATTTTTACCCATCCTGGTGAGGAACATTTTCATCTGATTATGGGTGGTATTCTGAGCTTCATCTAAAATAACAAATGAATCATCCAGCGTACGTCCGCGCATGAAAGCTAAAGGAGCTATCTGAATGACACCTTTTTCCAAAAAAGATTGTAGTTTTTCGTAAGGGATCATATCTTGTAAAGCATCATAAAGAGGTTGCATATAAGGATCCAGTTTTTCTTTAAGATCACCGGGTAAGAAACCTAGATTTTCACCTGCTTCCACTGCGGGCCTTGTCAATATAATCTTTCTTATTTGCTTATCTCTCAGCATTTTTACAGCAGCAGCTACAGCTGTATATGTCTTTCCTGTTCCGGCAGGTCCAACAGCAAATAGGAGATCATCTTTATCAAGACAAGTCAACATTTCTTTTTGATTATGCGTTCGGGCTAAGATAGGTTTCCCATTTACACCATGAAGTATCAGATAGTCAGTTTTATCTTTTTGTTGAATAGCCAATTCTTGAGAGTCAGATTCCAAAATACGTTCAATACCTGTCTCATCCAAGGAATTATACTTATTGTAATGATTAATAATAGCTTTTAATTTTTCATCAAATACATCTATGATCTCTTCTTCTCCATAAGCTTTAATGGTCGAGCCACGTGCTATTAACTTTAATTGCGGAAAGTAACTTCTTAAAATTTTTAAGTTCGAATTGTTTACACCAAAAATTTCTGAAGGGTCAATATCCAGGAGTTCAAAAAGTTTTTCGTTCAAAAGAATAAGATTATTTAGTTATAGTTTTGAAAGTCTGCAAAAAATGTATTTTTGTACACAGGCTTCTACTTGTATATATTATCACAAATTTAGAAAAAATGAGTGCATTGACAAGGGAAGTTTGTCATTAAAAAAATATTTATGTCAATCGTAACACTGACTACTGATTTTGGTTTAAAAGACTATCATCTACCGGTGATTAAAGCCAAGTTATTGAGCCTGTCAAAAGACGTTAATATTGTTGATATTTCTCATATCATTAGCCCATATAATATCTTGGAAGCTGCTTTTACCTTAAAGGCCGCTTATCCTCATTTTCCAAATAATACTATTCATATAATAGGAGTTGACTCCATCTACTCTCCGGAAAATAAACATCTATTGGTGAAATTTAATAATCAAATCTTTATCGGACCTGATAACGGCATTTTTTCACTCATAAATGATGGGGGTGTATTTGAATATATTAAAGAAATCAACCATCCGCTTTCCGAGAAAAGTACTTTTCCTGTTCTTGATGTTTTTACAGATATAGCAGGTGAAGTGTTAAATCGTTACAAAATTTCAGCAGTTGATCGTGAAAATGACCAATTAAAAAAATGGATTAAAAACAAACCGAATATAACTGATGAGAATGAATTGATAGGACATGTGTTATATATTGACAATTTTGGAAATTTGGTTACGGATATTCATAAAGATCTTTTCAATAAGTTTATTGACGGTAGAAAATTTGAAATAGCATTGAGCCATATAAAAATCAACCAAGTATTTGACACTTATCATGCTTACACTGATATGTCAAATAAGGTTAAATACAGATTTGTAAGTGGTGAAGCTTTAGCTATTTTTAACTCATTGAATTTTTTGGAAATAGCACTATACCGCAGTAACCCAAATCATGGAGGAAGTGCAGCCAGCCTACTGGGCATGCGTGTAGATGACAGTATTATAATTAGAATTAGCCACTAAAAAAATTTATAAATATGATAGTAAGAATTGTCAAAATGCAATTTAAACCAGAAGAAATTCAAAATTTTGTGGAACACTTTGAAGGCATTAAAGAAAAAGTAAGATTTCAGCCTGGTTGCCATAAAGTAAAGCTTTTACAAGATTATAACAACGTAGGCGTTTTCTTCACCTATAGTCATTGGGAATCTGAAGAAGATCTGAACAATTATAGAAATACAGATTTTTTTAAAGAAGTTTGGAAAGACACTAAAAAAATGTTCGATGCCAAACCGGAGGCTTGGAGCGTTCATGAAGTAATAGATATGTAAGTAATGAAGTCCATATTTATAAAAGAGCTTAATATATTTTTTGCAGGCCCTATCGGCTATTTTGTGATAGGATTGTTTTGGCTATTTAGCGGATTAAGTTTGTGGTATCTAAACACTAACTGGAACATCCTCAATACCGGTTTTGCTGATATGCAAGCCTTTTTTGACTTTACACCTTGGCTATTGCTTTTACTAATTCCCGCGATAGGGATGCGTATGTTCTCGGAAGAATATACCTCAGGGACTATTGAAATTCTTAAAACAAAGCCCTTACAGAATTTTGCAATCGTATTGGGAAAATTTTGGGCTGCATTATTTTTAGTATTTATCAGTTTGTTGCCAACCTGGCTTTATGCATATAGTGTAAATGTATTAGCGAAACCAGCGAACATTGATTGGGGTGTGATTTTTAGTTCATTCATAGGTTTACTTATGCTTTCCAGTGTTTTTGTAGCTATTGGGTTACTGACATCAATACTTTTCAAGAATCAAATCTTGGCCTTTTTAAGTGGAGTTCTTATTAGTTTCTTACTGTTTTATGGTTTTGAGTTTTGGGGTTATTGGTATTCGGAAACACCAATCCAACTTCAAAAGATGGGACTCATATTACATTATAAAAATATCATCAAAGGAGTTTTAATGAGTAGTGATATTGTATTTTTTGTCAGCTTTTGTGTGCTTTTCCTATGGATCACAAAGATAAAACTAGACACATGAAAATGAGCAAGTTAAAACATATAATATTGCTAATTATCGGATTTGTCTTGCTAAACATTTTTTCTGATAAATTCTATACTCGTTGGGATCTCACAGCTGACAAACGCTTTAGTTTATCACAAACCACAGAACAAGTTTTAGATAAAGTTGATAAAAATCTTTTGATAAAAGTTTATTTAAATGGAGATTTCCCTCTTGATTTTAAAAGGTTACAATTGGCTGTAAAACAGCATTTGGAAGAGTTAAAATCTAAGAACAATAGTATTCATTATACATTTATTAATCCTCAAGGTAAAGAACAAGTACTCATTGACAAAGGCATGCAAGCCAGTCAACTCACCGTTGAAAAGAATGGGGTGTTATCGGAACAAATATTTTTCCCTTGGGCAGAAATTACCTATGATCACAAAACAGGCATCGTTAACCTTTTGGACGATTCCGGAAGTGACCAAGAAAGTACCCTTCAAAATGCTATTGAAAACCTGGAATATGGATTTAGCGAAGCTATTAGCAATCTTGTAGGAAAAAAGAAAAACAGTATTGCCGTATTAAAAGGCAATCAAGAATTGGATGACATTTATTTATACGACTTTTTAAATGAGCTTGGAAAAAAATATCGATTAGCGCCATTTACGTTAGACAAAGATTTTTCCAAACCACAAGAACTTCAGGAAGATATTTCAAAATATGATCTGTTAATAATCGCCAAACCGCAAAAAGTATTTTCAGAATCAGAAAAATTGATTTTAGATCAGTTCATTATGAACGGTGGTAAAACACTTTGGATGATAGATCATGTTTTTGCTGAGATGGACAGTTTACGCACAAATGGGGAGGCACTTTTCCTCAATAGAGAACTAAATCTCACTGATCTTTTATTTTCTTATGGGGTTCGTATCAATCATAATCTTATAGAAGATCTATATGGAAGTAAGATTGCCTTAGCTACCGGAAAAGTTGGTGATAAAACTCAATTTTCTCAGTATGTTTGGGCTTACTATCCTTTGGCAACACCAGAGCCAAATAATCCTATTGGAAAAAATGTAGCACCTATCAACCTTAAATTTCCTTCCTCTATTGATACTTTAAATAATGACATTCAAAAAACAGTATTAATAAAAAGTTCAAAACTGTCTAAAATTGTCGGATTGCCCAGTATAGTATCTCTCAGCAGCATCGCTGAAAATGTAGATTTTGAGGCATATAAAGATGGAGGGCAAATAATGTCAGTTTTACTGGAAGGTAATTTTCAATCGGCCTATAAGAATCGTACCAAAGCTTTTGAAACAGATTTTATTCCATCAAGTAAACCCAACAAGATGATCATTATTTCTGACGGTGACATCGCAGCCAATCAAATTCAAGATGGTCAACCCACTTCATTAAATACTGATATATGGACAGGGCAAAGATTTGGCAATAAAGACTTCCTTTTAAATACAGTAGATTACTTACTTGATGAAACCGGTCTGATTAATTTAAGAAGCAGGTCATTAGATATTCCCTTTTTAAACAAGGAGAAAATCGCGAATGAACGATATAAATGGCAGTTTATCAATATTATACTACCCTTACTCCTATTATTGCTATTTTCATTAACTTACACATATCTGAGGAAACGAAAATACCAATCATAAAAAAACCCGCCTGAAAGGCGGGTTTTTTATTGTAAATAAAATATTATTCTTCTTTCGGTTCTTCTGTATCTGGTGTTACTTCATCAGCACTTTCAGTAACTTCCTGCTTCTTTTTATTTCCTAAACCAAGTACATCATCAATGCTCTCTTTTGGGGCATTTTCAAAATCTACTTCATCTTGTTGAGGTTTTGCTTCTGCATTCTCTGCTTCAGCTACAACTTCCTCTTTTTTAGGTTTTTTTACAATAGAATCAGGATCAGGATAGATTTCAAAAGGAACATCAACAATTAATTCTCTATGTAAACGAATGTGTGCCATATAGTTACCTACACGTTTCACATTGCGTCCTTCAATACTGATGAACTTCTTATCAATATCATGTCCTTGTTCTTTTAGTGCATCTGAAACTTGCACATTATTTACAGACCCGAAAAGCTTAATACCATCACCCGTTTTAGACATAATTCTTAATGATACATCCTCTAAAGTTTTGGCTATTAATTTAGCGTCATCTATTAATTTAGCATCACGATGTGCTCTTTGGCGCATAGTTTCGGCATGCATTTTCTTAGCCGATGCTGTAGCTAGAACAGCATAGCCTTTCGGTATTAAATAGTTACGTCCATAACCATTCTTTACTTCTACGATATCGTCGGTAAAACCGAGATTCTCTACATCTTTTTTTAATATCACTTCCATATCGCTATACTTTTATTGTTTTAACATATCAGCAACATAAGGCAATAATGCCAAATGACGTGCTCTTTTAATGGCCTGGGCTACTTTTCTTTGGTATTTCAATGAAGTACCTGTTAATCTACGAGGTAAAATCTTACCTTGTTCGTTCACTAGATAAAGTAAAAAGTCAGGGTCCTTATAGTCGATATATTTAATGCCTTTTTTTGTAAAGCGGCAATACTTTTTTACTTCTTTTGTTTCAATGTCAAGTGGGGTTAAATAACGGACTTCGTTTTTAGAACCTCCCTTGGCTTGTTGTTCAATTGATGTTGCCATAACTACTTACTTTGTTTTTCTTTAATTCGTTCTCTTCTGGTTTCAGCCCATTCAGCTGCAAACTTGTCTAAACGTACCGTTAAATAACGTAAAACTCGATCGTCTCTTCTAAACTCTAATTCAAAAGGAGCGATAACTTGTCCATCGGCTTTAAATTCAAATAAATGATAAAAACCGCTTTTCTTTTTGTCGATTGGATAAGCTAATTTTTTTAGCCCCCAATCTTCTTTCCATATCATTTCAGCCCCTTTGGATTGTAAATAGTCTTCAAACTTTTTTACTGTTTCCTTTATCTGTTCATCAGATAAAACGGGATTTAAAATGAAAACAGTCTCGTAATGATTCATTGTTAATTATTTAAGTTTAATTTTGAGCCTGCAAAGATATGTTTTTTTTCCATTTATTTACTCCGATGACTCAAAAAATTGTATATTGGCATCCTTTTTAAACTTAATATCATCATTTATGAAAAAAATTAGAATACTAGCCTTATTAATTGTGCTTGTGGGTTTGGCGTATTATGTTTCGACAAACACTACAAAAACATCTGATAATATGACTGATCTGAGAGAAAAGCATATTAATTTTATGGACAATCATCCATATACTAAAACGATATACTTACCCAAAGAAAAAAGGAAAGCATTGGGTCTTCCACCAAATGCTTATTATGAACAAGAATATTTATTGGAAATGAATCCTAGAACCGGTAGGACTGAACCGGAAAAATTATTTGCGCTTCAAGAAGAACTCAATACTGAAACAACAAAAGATATCCCTGGAGGAGCCTACAATTCCTGGGAAGAAAGAGGCCCTAACAATGTACCGGGTAGAACACGTGCAATGATGTTTGACCCCAACGATGCTACACATAATTCTGTTATTGCCGGTGGTGTTACGGGTGGACTATGGAAGAATACAGATATGGAAAATGTTAATTCTCAATGGGAACGTGTTGATATTCCTGAAAATTTAGCTGTTTCTTCAATAACTTACGACCCAAATAATACTCAGAATATGTTTATTGGTACAGGTGAATCTTATGTTGGTGAAACCGGAAACGGGATATGGCGTTCCACTGATGGCGGTAATAGTTGGGAACATGTTATGGGAGGATCCACTGGAGAAACTTACTTCAATGGTGATGCTAGCATTACGGTAAATGGTGGTTCTATTGCAGGTGTTTATGAAGCTTTAGTTGCAAGCTTTGGGCCACAAACTACATCTGCAGTAACTGCAGACTTTGCCATAGTAGATGATGGTAGTGCAAACCCTACATTTGGTTGTAATACATTAGTAAACCCGGGAGAAATAAATGGGAAAATTGCAGTTATTGTAAGAGGTGATTGCACCTTTGTTAATAAAGTTCAGAATGCACAAGACGCAGGGGCTGTTGCTGCAGTTGTTGTAAATAATTTTGCCGGGGAACCTATTGTAATGGGGGGAACTAGTACTACAATTAACATTCCTTCTATTATGGTATCCAATGCAATAGGCCAACTCTTAATGAACGCTATAGCCTCAGAAACCGTAAATGCTACCATCGAATATGACATGGATAATGATCCTTCTGGAGTCTTGATACCAGGCACATTTCATATTAATGATATCCGTACATGGGACAATAATGGTACTACTGAAATATTTGCTGCGGTTAGTGATTCTTTTTCCACAGCAGGAATTTTTAATGGCACCGATTTTGGCCTTTACAAATCAGTTGATAATGGTGATACCTGGACTAAAATCAATTTAGAATTAACCGCTGATGGGAATAATTATTTACCAAACGATATAGAGATAGGTGCGGATAATAAAATTTGGGTTGCTACCACTGATAGCTATAGTTTTGGAGATGGTGGCGGTGCCCTATTTACTTCGACTAACGGGATTGACTTCGATTTGACATTTACCATGCAGGGATCCCCTGATAGAACTGAAATAGCAGTTTCCTCTACCGACCCCGACAAGATTTATGTGGTTACAGAACAAACAAGCCCTCCAGTAATTATTTGGAAATCTTTAAATGGTTTTACCACTAACCCATCAGTATTGCCTTTACCAGTTGACGCCGGTATTTCAATACCCTCAAATGACTATACCAGAGGACAAGCTTTTTATGATTTAATGATTGCTGTAGATCCCAATGATGATGAAATTGTATACGTAGGTGGTGTAGATGCATTCAGATCCAATGATGGAGGAGCTTCATGGTCACAAATGACTAAATGGACTGCCGGAAACGGCCAACCGTCAAATATTCCACTTGTACATGCAGATCAACATGAACTTGTTTTCCACCCTACTGATTCTGATAAAGGAATCATGGCAACAGATGGGGGCGTATTTTATGCAACATCCTTTGCCGGTGCAGTTGGCTCTCCATCTGCTATAACCTCAAGAAAGTGGAATTATAATACTACACAATTTTATAAAGGGGCTATTGCTCAAAGTACTACTGAAAGATTTATAGGTGGTTCTCAAGACAATGGAACTTTCTTAAAATCTAATCCAACTTCAGGTATAAACTATTTTAATGAATTTCAGGGAGGAGATGGTTGCTATTGTTTTATTGATAAAGATGATGCTTATATAGTAGCTTCATTTCCTTATAATAATTTCTATAAATATTCAGCTTCTGGGAACTACTTAGGTTCTCTGGTTTCAGATGATACAGGTTCCTTTGTTAATGTAGCAGAATTGGATGATAATCTTGATATACTTTATTCAAATGCTACTAATGCTACCGAAAGTAGAATATCCAGAGTGAAAAACGTAACAGGCTCACCACAAGTCACATATTTAACTGATGCATCTTTGTTAGGATATCCTACCGCTATGAAAGTATCTCCCTATTCATCAGGTAAAACAGTACTATTTGTAGGCACACAAAGAGGAAATGTATTTAAAGTAGACAATGCAGATACAACACCCGTATGGACTACAATTACCGGAGATGAATTCTATGGTAGTGTTTCTTCAATAAACTTTGGAGAAAATGAAAATGAGATTATGGTTACTTACCACAATTATGGTGTTATAAGTATTTGGTTTACAGAAGATGGTGGCGTCACTTGGGAGAATAAAGAAGGTGATTTCCCTGATATTCCTGTTAAAGATATCATGATGAATCCACTATTAGACAATGAAGTTATTATTGCTACTGATTTGGGCGTTTGGTATACTAATAATTTTAATGATAGTTCACCTAACTGGTTAAGAGCACAAAATGGTATGCAAAATGTCAAGGTAACTAGTTTTGATTTAAGAACTTCAGACAATACTGTTTTGGCATCTACTTATGGCAGAGGTTTATTTACAGGTAGTTTTAATTCTCAGCCTGCAAGTGTTGATGAATCCAATGAGCTTAATGAATCTATCCAAATATATCCAAACTTGATAAGTGATGGATTATTGAATATTTATGCCACTAAATCATATGATAATACACAGATTAAAATATTTGACATGAATGGTAAAGCTGTCTATACAAACAAATTGAAGCTTCATGCTAAACATAGCTTATCAATTAATTTAGATGCCGGAATTTACTATGTAAATTTTGAATATAATAATATGAGAAGTACTAAAAAGATTATTGTAAAATAATCAAGATACTTAATAACTTTAAAACCTGCTTTAATTAAAGCAGGTTTTTTTATGTAAACTATTATGTAATTAACACAAGAAACCCCCAACAAACGGGAGTTTGCCAGAGGTTTCATACCCAAAAAAATATTATACAGATTTTTATTCCTAAATCCTTTTTTTGGATTTTATATTTTTAATCGTGCAAATATATTAAATCTAAGTGTACTAAAATGCTAAATTATTCTAAAACCTCCGGATTGACAATAACAAATTCAGTTCTTCTATTTAAAGAATGTTCTGCTTCGGTACATTTTATACCATCAACACATTTATTAACAGGTTGCGTTTCTCCGTATCCGGTTGCATAAATTCTTGAAGAATCAAATTTACCATTACGAATTATATAACTTACTGTTGAACTTGCTCTTCTTTGTGATAAGCTCATGTTATATTTATCAGATCCTCTACAATCCGTATGGGAACCTCCTTCAACAATCACATTTGGATATTTAAACATAAATAATATTACCTTGTCTAATTCTGTTGCAGCTCTAGGTGTAATTTCAGCCGAATCATAATCAAAATATATAGATTCAATATCTATAACTAATTTATCACCAGATTTTCTAACTTCCGGGACTAAATTAAAATCAACTATTTTTTCCTGACCTAAAATATCTGATGTTTGAACATCTATAAGCTTATCTTTATATAAACTCTTAGAGGCTTTTACCGTATAGGAAGTATTACAAGGAGCTTCAAAGGAATATGCCGCATCTTCACCTACTTTTACTTTAAAAACTGTCTTCTTATTCTTTTCTAATATTTCAATTAATGCGTCTTTCAATAAATCTCCGGTTTCAGCATCAATTACTGTTCCTTTTATAATGTTATTACAGGCTACTTCCACAATAACTTCTTCTTCCTCCTCTTCTTCCCATTTGTTATTCCTGAAATAATAAATATCATCATCTCCCTTACCTCCTGTTCTATTAGACGAAAAATAACCTTCTTTTAAATTATCATTAAGTACAAAGGAGAAATCATCACGAGAACTGTTAAAGGGAATTCCAATGTTTTGGATTGCTGCCAACTCTAACTCGTCACTATCTGTTTTAAAAATATCTAGCCTTCCTAAGCCTTCATGATAATCAGAGGAAAAATATAAAGTACCATCTGCAGCAATAAATGGGAACATTTCCCTTCCTGGTGTATTGACATTTCCACCCAAGTTTTCAGGCACTGTAAAAGTACCTGTTTCAGTAATTTCAACTTTGAAAATATCTACAGAACCCTTCCCACCTGGCATATCAGAAGCAAAGTACAAGGTCTTACCATCTAAACTTAAAGTTGGGTGTCCAGTACTATAATCAGCACTGTTATATGGAAATGGAACTATATTATACCAAGTTCCATCTTCTTTAACATCAGCTATATAGAGTGACAATTTTAACCTCCTGTCTCTTGATAATATTTTTTTATTATCATAATAAGTATTTCTGGTAAAATACACCTTTGTTCTTTCTTTATTAAACACTGCATTTGATTCATGCCATCGGGTATTGGCTTTTCCTCCTAGACTTTCATATGAAAGTACTTGCCCATCATTATTAATCTCTCCAACATAAAAATTTAGAAACCTCTGGTCATTTCCTTTCCATTTCTTATTTCTATTGTCTGAATCCTTTCTGGTCGATGAGAATATTATTTGATTTTCCTTAAAATAGGAAGCTGCAAAATCTGAATCAAAAGAATTGATATTAAGGTTTGTTACGGTATAATCCTCCGAATAATCCGGTATTTCTGTATCCTTATTTTCAGTTTCTTGAGAAAAAAATGAAATGATAAGAGAAAATGACAATATTGTATAAAAATACTTTAACATAAATATTAATTTTAAAAGAATCTAGGTGAAATGATCTCGTAAGTTGTAAAGAAATCAAACAGTAAAATTAGTTCGTGCGTACCTCCATTTGATATAGCTAAATCAGAAACTGTAAAGTCATAAGAATAACCAACTCTAATGTAATCAGTAACTTTGGCACCTATTACCAAACTTACAGAATCGTCCCATCGATAAGATGCGCCAACTTCATAAGCACCATCATACAAGAAATTTGCCGACAAATCGACTGAAAGCGGTGTTCCTGCAGTATATTTTGCCATAAATGAAGGTTTGAATTGCCAAATATTATCTAGGTCAAAAACATACCCTCCAGTTAAGAAAGCGTGTTTTTTCTTACTCACTTCAGTAACTACACCTCCTTCTTTTTCTAAATATACTGTATTCAGCAAATTAGGAATTGAAAATCCTGCATAATAAATATCACTGTAATAAAATGCTCCAAAACCAAAATTGGGTTTTATATTACCAATATCTAGTAAATTTGGATCAGCAATATTTTCAAGAGTACTTATGGTGTTTAAATCTGATAAAGATGCATTGAGAATAGAAGCACCAGCCTTGATTCCAAATGCAATATTATCATAATAACCCACCGGTACTCTATACGAGTAGTCTGCAAATACAAATTGTTCATTAACCGGACCAACTTTATCAGCATAAATAGACAAACCTAAGCCCATTCTTCCAATGATGTGTGAATGTACAGACAAAGTAGCCGTTTGCGGAGCTCCGGGTACGCCTACCCATTGAGACCTTCCCAAAAGAGACACACTCATCTGTCCTTTTTTGGATCCAGCATAGGCAGGATTCAAAATATTCATATTATACATATATTGTGTATACTGAGCATCTTGCTGAGCCTTGGTTTGATAGGGCTTATATAAAATAAACCCTATCATTACAATTATCAACCAAATAACTTTTTTCATTTTTAACATAATTTAGTTATTTCTAATCTCTATTAATATAAATCCAATCTACCAATGGTTGTCTTTCACCATCGTTGAAATCTAAAATGTAGTAATAAGTTCCGGAAGGTACTTTAACATTTTTATTTAAAACAGCTCTACCATTAGAAAAACCATCCCACCATTCCGGATTGGTACTTCCATTATTCTCATACTCATAAACCAAGTTACCCCAACGGTTATAGATTTTCAAAATAAAGTCAGGATGTTTTTGGTGTAATCCAATGATCTCAAATACCTCATT
>JANTFO010000050.1 GCA_024763365.1 Flavobacteriaceae bacterium | reverse complement strand
AAAATTCACAATATGGACGGGCTGGGATCCTTGCAAAATGTCAAAGAACGGGCGGTTAATCAAAATTTGATGGAAGAGCTCAAAGCACATTTATCCCAAGCCAAAGTCAAAATTGTATTAACGGCGCATCCTACACAGTTTTATCCGGCCGAAGTTTTAGCCATCATCACTGATTTGAGTAAAGCCATTAAAAAAGATGATTATATCAATGTACAAGATCTTTTGGCGCAATTAGGGAAAACACCCTTTTTTAAACATGAAAAACCTTCACCTTATCAGGAGGCAGAGCGATTGGTTTGGTATTTAGACAGTATCTTTTACCAAACCTTTGCGGAGATATATACCTATATTAAGCAACATATTTTTGAAAATGAAGCCTTAAACCATCCAGTTTTGGAGATTGGTTTTTGGCCGGGTGGAGATCGTGATGGGAATCCTTTTGTGACGAGTGAAACCACATTGAAAGTAGCTGCTAAGCTCAAACATAATTTGCTTAAGAATTACCACACTGATGTCAAATATTTAAAACGTAGATTGAGTTTTAAAGGACTTACACAGGAGGTATCAGTGTTGGAGGAAAAACTCTACGAGGCTTATCTCAACCCTTCCAAAAAGCTTATTACAGCAAAAGAAATGCGTAAGAAGCTCTTAAGAATTAAAGAGGATATTTTGAGCCATCATGACGGTTTATTTGTTGATTTGATCGATGATCTCTTACATAAACTAGACTTGTTCGGTATGCATTTTGCAGCACTTGACATCAGGCAAGATAGTCGTGTACATTCAACAGTTTATAAAAATCTGTTGAATCTTTCAGGGCAGGATTTGCCCCGTGAGTTTAATACGATTGCCAAAAACGTTCAGTTGAAAATTTTACTGGAATTAGCCAAAAATTTCCCAACGAAAGGGATAACAGATGAAATGACCCAAGCTACGCTAGATTCTTTTTTGGCCATGAAAAAGATTCAAGGATCAAACGGCGAAAAAGCTGCCCACAGGTATGTGATCAGCAATACCTCTTCAGCTCGAAATGTCATGGAAGTTTTTGCCATGTTGAAAGGCATGGTTTTTCAAAAGCAAATGAAAGTAGATGTGGTACCACTTTTTGAAACGGTTAGGGATCTGTACAAGGCTGCAGAGGAGATGCAAATTTTGTATAGAAATGAAATTTACCGTAGGCATTTAAAAAACAGAGGTAATAAGCAATACATCATGCTGGGCTTTTCCGACGGCACTAAAGATGGCGGTTACTTGATGTCCAACTGGAGCATCTATCAGGCAAAAGAGCAGTTGACAGCTATGTCAAGAAAATATGATGTAAAAGCGATTTTTTTTGATGGCAGGGGTGGCCCACCGGCACGTGGCGGCGGAAAAACACACCAGTTTTATGCGTCACTTGGTAAAAATATTGAACATGACGAAATACAAATGACCGTACAGGGACAAACGATCAGCAGTCATTATGGTAGTTTGGCAGCTGCCCAATATAACATCGAACAATTACTGAGTGCCGGTATAGAAAATGCCGTTTTTTATGATGAGAAAAACAGCCTTTCTGAGAAAAACAGAGATACGCTAAATCAATTAGCTCAAAGAGGTTTTGAAGCCTATTCGGCTTTCAAGAAGCATCCAAAATTCATCTCCTATTTGGAAGAGATTAGTACACTCAAATATTACGGGCAAACCAATATAGGTAGCAGACCATCTAAAAGAAAACAGTCTGAAACGCTGATATTTAAAGATTTACGTGCCATTCCTTTTGTTGGCGCTTGGAGCGGCTTAAAACAAAATGTTCCCGGATTTTTTGGGGTGGGTACGGCATTAAAAAGCTTTGAAGAGGCACAAAGATGGCAAGATGTTGAAAACTTATATCACGAATCTGATTTCTTTAAAACGATTATCGAAAATTCTGCTATGTCCTTAAAAAAATCATTTTTTCCTTTGACGGACTATTTAAAAATAGACCCAATTTACGGGGAATTCTGGCAACTAATTTATGAGGAATATAAACTCACTAAAAACCTGATTATGCGTTTAACAGACCAATCGGAATTGATGGAAAATTACCCGGAAAGTATGGCCTCAATAGAAATGCGAGAGAAAATTGTACTGCCCCTTTTGACAATACAACAATATGCGCTACAGGAATTACAAGAACTTAAAAAACAACCCAATAGTAACCAAGAGCTGATTGATGTTTATGAAAAATTGGTGGTCAGGTCATTGTATGGCAATGTGAATGCTAGCAGGAATTCGGCTTAAAGCTCTCTCAGTCATCGGATGATTTTAATACAAATGCACCGTACTGACCTGTATAGTGAAAATTTATATGATGCTTCATACAGCTTTTTTGCCATCGCTTAACGTAAGATTTGTAGTTTGATCCATCTGCGATGATTAGAGTTGGATTTATTCCCTCTATAAGTCTATCTAAATTTATTTTGGGTGATTGCCTAAGTAATAAAACATCAATTTCAAAATCAGGAATACTGTAAACACTTAAACTATCGATGATTAAGATGTTTTTGTTATAAACAGTTAATATATTGGGAATGTTGTCATAATAAGTGATTTGCTTTATTTGAGTGTTGGTTTTGTAGTTTTTTAAGTTTTTATTTTCACTTAATTTTAAGCTATCAAGTGTATGAAAGATGTTAAAATATTTAGCATCTTGAAAGCCGATCATCGTCTCTTTGGATTGATGAAAAATGACCAGTTCATTACTTTTTTCTCTTTGGTTCTTTTCGCTTAATAGGTTGAATTGCAACAAGATAATTCCACTTAAAGCGGCATATAGCCAGCTTTTGTTTTTTTCTTTCAGCCAAAAGTAGGCTAGTAGTAAAGTCAAGTATATAATAGCTACTGAAAGCGGGCTAAACCAAAGTTCACGAAGTAGAAAATTTTCTTGATGTCCTACCCATTTGATCAGCGTATTCATCCCCATCAAGATATAATTGTAAGAGGTGACAAACCAATCAGGAGCACCAAAACTTACTTGCCAAAGCATTAATAACAATCCTGTTCCCATGATGATTCCTAAAAATGGTACAATGATGATATTGGAAATAAAGAACAAGACCGGGAACTGATGAAAATAAAAAATACTCAATGGGAATGTTCCTATGGTGGCAGCCATAGAAATTGAAAACAATTGCCATATTTTTTCTAAGAGTTTATATTTTATCGGGGGCATGATCTTAAAGATAATCGGGTAAAAAAGAATAATTCCTAAAACAGCCAAATAACTCAATTGGAATCCTACTTGAAATAGATACAAAGGTTGTATAATCAAGAGAACTAGAAAGGAGGTGATCAAAGCATGTATCGTGCTTCCCCTGCCGGGTCGTATGATCTGTCCCAGTGCAATAAATGAAAACATACTTACGGCACGCACCACCGAACCACTCAATCCGGTAAAAAGAGCAAACAGCCATAGTAGTAAAATGATTAAGATTTGTTTGATAATATTTCCGTTATTAAGTCGGTTTAATGGAAAAAACAGATATGAAAATAATAAGAATAAAATACCTACATGCAATCCTGAAACTGCTAGTAAATGTACCGCGCCTGCAGCGGCATAATCTGCTCTTAACGAAGTGCTTATTTCATTTTTTTGTCCTAAGATCAATGCGTTAAAAACAGCCCATTCTTCTTGTTGAATATTGAGTTTTCGGAGTGAACTTTGCACTTTTTCTCGCCAATGTAGCATAAAAGTTTTTAGGTTATTTTGACTCAATGCTAGCGGTAAAATTTCCGATGGGTCTATAGAAGCCTGAAAATAAATAGCTTGCCCGGCCATATATTTTTGATAATCGAAACCATGAGGATTTAAGGCTTTATTGATTTCTTGGAATGTCGTTTTTACAAAGTATAAATTCCCAATTTTTAGCTTGTTCCGGGTAGTGTCTTTTTGAATGTTGAGTAGCATTTTTCCTTTGGTTGGCACCGAATCGGTTTGTAGTACTTGAGCCAGATACTTATCATGATAAGATCCCGGTTTTAAAATCTTATCTATTCTTAAAATAGCAGTATTTGAGTCTTTGAGATGATGAAAAAATTGCTTTGTATCTTGTAGTCCGGCACTTTGAGTGCTTCGTAAAATACCTAAATTAAGAAAAAATAGATAGATACTTATTTGAAAAAAAATGCTAAATATACCGCGTTTTTTACTGAGTAAATAGAATATAATTATACCCAAGAGTAAACCAATTGTTACGAGGATGATTTGTTTAATCTGAAAAATGTTTTTATAGCCGATGATGATTCCCACGACCAAAAACAAACTCAATTGTAACGGAATGTATCTGTAAATATACTTCATAGCATTTCAACTCTTTTTCAATAGCTAAAATACATTTAATTGACTTAATTTTAAGACTTTTGGATGATTTTTTGCGCAATTCGTTGTGAAACCCCCGAATTTCCAAGCTTATTTTCAAGTTCCATATAGGCTGAAAAGATCTCTATTCTGTGTTTTTTGTCTAGAATATTTGTTAGTTCAGTCTCTAAGTTACTTTTATTAAAATTGTTTTGAATCAGCTCTTTAACTACCTCCTTGTTCATGACCAAATTTACCAAAGAAATATATTCGATATTCCGTACCAGATATTTGGCAATTTTATAGGAAGCTACACTGCTTTTGTAACAAACTATCTGTGGTACTTTAAACAAAGCGGTTTCCAGCGTTGCGGTGCCTGAAGTGACTAAAGCAGCATACGATAAACTCAACAAATCATAGGTTTTGTCAAAAATGACCGGAATATTTCTACCTTGCATAAAACTTAGATAAAATTCTTTGTCTTTGTTGGGTGCACCGCCCACGACAAACTCATAATTCGGAAAAAGTGGAAGCATTTTTAACATAACGGGCAGCATGTGTTTGATTTCCTGCTTGCGGCTACCCGGGAGTAAAGCTATGATAGGCTTCTCTGAAAGTTGATAGGTCTTTCTAAATGTCTTTTCATCAAGCGGTTTTCTGGTGATGATTTGATCGATCAATGGGTTGCCTTCATAATGAACCGGTAACTGGTGTTTTTTCTCAAAAAAATCTACCTCAAAGGGGAAAATAACATACAATTCATCCACATATTTTTTGAGCTTTTGGACACGGCTTTCGTTCCATGCCCAGACTTTAGGGGCGATATAAAAATGTACTTTGACACCGAGTTTTTTAGCAAAAGGTGCTATCCGTAAATTAAATCCGGAATAATCAACTAAAATAAGCGCATCAGGTTGGTAAGCGGCAATGTCTTGCTTGCATTTTTTGAGGTATTTTAACAGCTTAAAAGCACTTGCCAATACTTCCCAAAAGCCCATCACTGCCAATTCTTTATAATGAACTACCATCTCACCACCTGCTTCTTGCATAAGGTCGCCTCCCCAAAAACGAAAATCAGCTTTTGGATCCTGTTCTTTAAGTGCTTTCATCAGGTTGGCAGCATGTAAGTCACCTGAGGCTTCACCGGCAATGAGATAATACTTCACGGTTTTGTTTTAGAATAATTTAAAACCTACTACCGTAAGGGCAACAAGGATCACACCTATCAAAACGCCACGGGCCTTGTAGTCTTCTTTTCGACGTAAAAACACAAAAAACAAGAGTAAGTTGGGAATAGCGCCCAAAGAAAGTATCGTCCCCTGATTTTGGGTTTCCAGCATCCATTTCCAGGATGCTTCAAAACCCTCTCTCATGATAAATTCCATGTAAAGATAACTTCCCGCTATCGTGGCAAAAATACTGAGTAAAAAACCAATGATGATATGTTTATTTCGTAATTTCATAAATTATATTAATTATTAAACTAAAACCAACGCCTTGTACCTAATATCCTTACCTCGCCTATATAAAGTGTAGGCGAGCATATTTTTTCAAAAATCCCACTGGTTTAGGTCGTCGATAAAATGATGGGCGGTCATGTCAAATTGCACAGGAACTACAGATATATAATCGTTGGCAACGGCCCATTCATCGGTGTCCTCTCCTTTGTCCATATTTACAAATTTACCGGTTAGCCAGTAATATTCTCTGCCGTGCGGATTGACACGTTTGTCGAATTCCTCTACCCATTTAGCTCTGGCCTGGCGGCAAACTTTGATCCCTTTAAATTTTTTGTCTTTTACCTTGGGGATATTCACATTGAAAACCACCCCTTCCGGCAATCCTTTTTCTAAAACATTTAACACTATTTTTTGGATATATTTTTTCAAATGGTCAAATTCAGCATTCCAGGAATAATCATGCAAAGAAAAACCAATGGCTGGGATTCCCTCAATACCCGCTTCCACAGCAGCACTCATCGTTCCTGAATAGATCACATTGATAGAGGAGTTGGAACCGTGGTTAATACCAGACACACATAAATCCGGTTTTTTGTTAAGTAACTCATTGACAGCTAGTTTAACACAATCTGCCGGAGTCCCGCTACAGGAATATTCTATTTGAGGCCCCTCATCAATGGTAATAGGCTCTACAAATAAAGTATTGTTAACCGTTACAGCATGCCCCATAGCACTTTGTGGGCTGTCGGGTGCGACGACCACGACTTCGCCAATTTCGTTCATGGCTTCTATCAGTTTACGAATACCCGGGGCCGTAATACCATCGTCATTGGTTACTAAAATAAAAGGTTTTTTGTCCATGAAAAGCTTGTTAAATTTTTGAAAGGTAAAACTACAAAAATGAATTTAAACCAAACCTGTCAGAATTTTAAATCATATGAAGTTTTTATTCATTAATAAGCTTTTTATGAATTTTTTGTATCCGCAAATTTGCTATTTCGTGATAAATGGCATTATTTTGGCGGTCTATTGAATTAATTCATGAAAAAAATCATCAGGTTTATGTTACGAAACTATAAAATTATGTTGCCCATCTTTCTTTTGGCGGGGATCTTTGCTGCTTTTCAATTCAAATCTCAACCCGACCCCGAGAAAGACAGAGAATTAATTCAAATTTTAAAATACATCTTGGTTCAAGGACATTACCAGCCGGTGGAAATGGACGACACTTTTTCTGCCAATATCTTTGATGATTTTATGGAAACTTTGGATCCGACGAAACACTATTTTTTACAATCGGATATTGATGAGTTTGCCCAATACAAGCTTCAAATTGACGATATGTTACGTATGAACGACCTGTCATTCTTTTATCTGGTCTATGACAGATATCGCCAACGAATTGAGGAAAGTAAAGCCATCTATAAGGAAATTTTAAAAGAAGGATTTGATATCAAAACTCCGCAAACCTATTCCGTGGATTATGAAAAGTCTGCTTTTCCCGTCACCAATGAAGCCTTAATTGACACCTGGGAAAAACAACTTCAACTTCGTTTTATCAACGCACTTTATGACAAGCAGCAATTGGAAGCGGACAAGCAAAAAAATGATAGTACTTATTTGCCATTAAGTTTTGAAGAACTGCAAAAAGATGCTTTAGAACAAACCGAGGAGAATATGGAACGTCTTTATGAGCGCATCGACGAACTCACACAGGACGACATCTATTCCTATTTTATCAATAGTATTACGGCACAGTTTGGACCGCATACTACCTATCTAAGTCCAAAAATTAAAAAACGTTTTGATATATCTATGTCCGGAAAATTAGAAGGCATCGGTGCCCGCTTAATGAAGGAAGGTCAGTATACCAAAGTTACGGAACTCATCTCAGGTGGTCCCGCTTGGCGTGCCGGTGAATTGGAAGTAGGTGATATCATCCTCTCGGTAGCACAAGCAGATGGGGAACCTCTTGATATTGTAGGAATGCGTTTGGATGATGCTATTGAATACATCAAAGGTAAAAAGGGAACCGAAGTAAGGTTAACCCTCAAAAGAGTGAATGGTACCATTAAAACCATATCCATTATTCGTGATGTGGTGGAGCTGGAAGAGACTTTTGTCAAATCCGCTATTGTGGAATTGGAGGGTAAAAAATATGGGATTGTTCATTTGCCCAAATTCTATATAGATTTTGATGAAAAGAACTACCGGAATTCGGCCACCGATATGGAAAAAGAATTGACTTATCTAAAAGAAGAGGGGGTAGCAGGTATTTTATTGGATTTAAGAAATAATGGTGGAGGCTCTTTAAAAACAGCTATAGAAATTGCGGGTATGTTTATTGACGAAGGCCCTGTAGTACAAGTGAAATACAAAGGTGAGACCCCGGATGTAAGGTATGACAAAGAAGAGAATGCTGTTTGGGATGGCCCGCTCGTAGTTTTGGTCAATGAGTTTTCTGCTTCGGCTTCAGAGATCTTTTCTGCGGCCATGCAAGATTACCAAAGAGCGGTGATCATTGGAAATAAGCACACTTTCGGCAAAGGAACTGTTCAAAACATTTATCCCTTAAACCAGTATACGAGATATAAAGATGACTTAGGTTTCTTAAAAATGACAATCCAAAAATTCTATCGTATCAACGGCGGTTCTACGCAATTGCGTGGTGTTACCCCCGATGTGATAGTCCCAACTACTTATTCTTACTTAGATGTGGGTGAAAGAGACCTTGAAAAACCTATGCCTTGGGATAGTATTACGCCTGCCAAATACCAATTATGGAATGATTATACCAATTTTGAAACGGTCATTCAAGAGAGTAAAGAAAGAGTCCAACAAAACGCTACTTTCGTGCTGATTGATGAAAATGCGCAATGGCTTAAAAGCGCTCAGGAAGATAACACAGTCTACCTCAATTACGATGCTTTTGTCAAAGATATTACGGCCAAAGATGCCAAAGCAAAAACTTATGAAGCTATTGAGAATTATACAAACAACTTGGTTTTTACTTCACCGGCATTTGAATTTACCCATTTAGAACAAGACACCATTTTTGCCCAAAAAAGAGCAGAATGGCATAAAAACCTATCAAAAGATATCTATGTTGATGAAGGCTTGGAAGTTTTAGCTGATCTAAAGTTGAAAGGGAACACTTTGATTACAAAGTATTAACCCGCATCATTCACCGCAAATATTGTTAAATATGAATAAGTGACTGTATATGAGCTTCCTAAATAATAATTTTTGGCTATTTTACATGCCCAAATTTGGGAATAATTAATCCTTCGCGACATTCTGGCTCGTTCACTAAAAATGTCTACTAGACATTTTTTTAACGTTCCGCCCCATCTACTTCGTTGCTAACTTTTTGTAATACACTTGTATAACTACAAAAGTCAGACGCCTTGTAGCAACATACTCAAAATTCATGAATAATACGGGTTAAGGTAACTTGCAGAAAACCAGTTATTTTTTTCAAGGTAAGGTAGTTTTTTTAAATTATCTTTAAGCACTATTGCCTCAATTTGAGGTAGGTCTTCCCTATAAAATCCACTTAACACCAAAATACCTCCGGGTAATAAAGCCTTTAGATATTTATCCATATCCTGTAATAGTATATTGAGGTTGATATTAGCTAGGATCACCCCATATTTTTGGCCTTTTAGAAATTGTGCATTATCGTGAAAAACATGGATCTTTTTACAATTATTACGTTTGATATTTTCCAGTGTATTAGTAAAAGACCATTTATCAATATCAACAGCATCTATCTTTGAAGCACCCAAGAATTCGGCTAAAATAGCCAATACACCGGTGCCACAACCCATATCTAAAACTGGTTTGTTGGTAAAGTCAAGATTGAGCATCTGCTGTACCATCAAATGCGTAGTTTCATGATGCCCGGTACCGAAACTCATTTTGGGTTCGATAAGTATGTTATATGGCAAGTGTCCGGTTTTATGAAAAGGTGCTCTGATACTTACTTTTTGATCAATTTCAATTGGCGTAAAATTGCTTTCCCACTTTTCATTCCAATTGATCGGTTCAATTTCTTCCCGGTCATAAACAATTGTGAATTCACCGCTGTTGAGTATATAAACCTCATGGAGTATATGGGGCTGCCAATTGCTTTTTGGGATAAATGCAGAAAGTCCGTCCGTAGTTTCAGTAAAACTTTCAAATCCCACAGCATTGAGTTCGGCAATTAGAATCTCTCGGGCCGGTTCTAACGGAGTAATTTTAAAGTGATAAGCAATATAGGTTTCGATCATTTGCTAAAATCATAAAGAACTAAAGAAAGTTCTTCCACTTTTTTAAAATCAGAATCAGCAGTGATTAGTGGAAGGTCTAAATATAAGGCAGATGCTATAATAATACTATCGGGTAATTTGGTTTGGTAAGTTTTTCGGATTCTAATAGTTTCTTCTTTGATAGTATTATTGATATTGATGATTTTACACTGAGAAACAAAATCTTTTATGATAGCTGTTTCATTTTTTATGACGTTTTTATAAGCTAAAAGTTCCAGTTCAGTGATGATAGAAATGTAGAGTTGCTTCATATTTAGCATAGTTGCTAATGTCTCATCGCCATTTAATAGGTATAGAATAATATTTGTGTCCAGAAAAAGCTTATTCCCATTCATTACGAAGTTCTTTTTGGATAGCTATAGGATCATCTTTTAGCTTTATTTTTCCCAGATATTCATAAACATCAATTCCTGAGGGTTTAAATTCTTTCATTAATTTCTCTAACAGCTTTGTGATGTTCTTTTTTGTTGCCCCCTTTTTTAATATGGTTACCATGATTTATTTATTTATATCCAAATATAGTTACTTTTCCAAATATTGAATTCTTTTAATTGATCGCTTTGACAATAGCTGTAAAATCCTCAGCTTTTAAAGCAGCGCCACCAATTAATCCACCATCAACATCAGGTTTTGAAAAAATTTCTTTGGCATTACCGGGTTTGACACTACCACCGTAAAGAATAGATACTTGGTCAGCGATTTCTTGTCCGAATTTTTCTGCGAGTAGCTTTCTGACAAAAGCATGCATTTCCTGAGCTTGCTCCGGTGTGGCTGTTTCGCCGGTGCCAATAGCCCAAACGGGTTCATAAGCGAGGATGATAGATTTAAAATATTCGGGATTAAAATAAAATAGCACCTCTTTTATCTGTCTTTCAACCACTTCAAAATGTTTGTCGGCTTTTCTGTCTTCCAAAACTTCGCCGAAACAGAAAATAGCATCCATGTCTTTTTCCAAAACGGTTTCGATCTTTTTGGCCAGCGCTTCATTAGTTTCGCAGAAATATTGCCTGCGCTCTGAATGTCCGAGAATTACAACATTTACACCAACACTTTTTAGCATTTCGGCAGAAATTTCACCTGTAAAAGCTCCTTTTACGGCTTGGTGCATATTTTGAGCAGCAATCTCTAGTCTATGATCCAATTTCGTATGATGATATACCGGATATAGATTGGTAAAAGTGGGCGCGATGATAATTCTTGTATTTGGCGTTTCAATTGTGGCAATTTGATTTGAAATTTCTTGTGCCAGATTTTGAGACTCATTGACAGTCAAATTCATTTTCCAGTTGCCGGCAACGATTTTTTTTCTATCCATTATTCTTTGTTTCTAATTATACTTTATTGATAGCAAAGGTACGTTATTTATATGCTATTTCTGAATTTTTATTGACGTGCTTTTGTCAATAAAGGGATACATTTCATTGACATCTTTATTTTTGAGAGAGATACAACCCAAAGTCCAATTTTGTTTGATATCGATCAAAAAATCCATGCCATTAGGAACACCATGAATGCCTATTTCACCTCCTATTTTAGCCTCAGCAGGTATGTAGCCTTTACTTTTAGCATCTTTATGCTTTTTCCATGAGTCTGGTGTAGGATAATTGAGCCAAATAAATTTTGACCAGGATTTATGTGGATATTTGGAGTTGATCTTAAAATTACCCTCTGGCGTGCATTGATCTCCTTGCATTCGCTTGTCATCAATAGGATTACCACCAAAAACCACGGGATAAGATTTTACCAGTGTATCGCTGTGATATACGTAAAGTTTGTACTCACTCTTATCAATTTTGATATTGATATGGGCTTTTGAAGGCAGTAGATCAGAAAGTTTTTGTTCCGGCAAGCCATGTGTTTTAGATAAAATTTGCTCGATATTGGACCCTGCCAATTGGTTTTTAGCCAGAATAATACTGGCCAAGCCCAATACCACTAAAAAAGTGATGAGGACGAAACGGATATTTAAACGAGACACAGGCATATTATGTATATTTGAACCTATAAAAGTTTAACAGTATAACTGTGAAAAAACAAGATTTAGTACAGCAGATACACAAAAAATCCTCTTTTCTTTGTGTGGGTTTGGACACCGATTTAGAAAAAATTCCTACGCATCTTTTGCGAGAGGACGACCCAATTTTTGCTTTTAACAAGGCTATTATAGAGGCTACACATCATTTGACAGTGGCTTATAAACCTAATATTGCTTTTTATGAAGCCTATGGTGTGAAGGGATGGCAGTCATTAGAAAAGACCATTCATTATCTGAATCAACACTATCCTGAAATATTTACCATTGCTGATGCTAAAAGAGGGGATATAGGTAACACTTCTCTACGCTATGCATATACTTTTTTCGAGCAAATGAATTTTGATGCGATCACAGTTTCACCCTATATGGGAAAAGATTCTGTTGAACCTTTTTTGACTTATAAAGATAAACATACCATCTTATTAGTTTTAACTTCTAATGAAGGTAGTTCGGATTTTCAACAAATGGATTTTGAAGGTGACAAGTTGTATGAGCATGTACTGCAAAAATCTCTCCATTGGCAGAATGCGCAGCAGTTGATGTATGTGGTTGGGGCGACACATCCCGAACATATTAAGCAAATACGTCAAATAGTGCCCGATCATTTTTTATTGGTACCCGGCGTGGGTGCACAGGGAGGTAGTTTGACACAGGTAATCCGTTATGGACTGAACAAAGATGTGGGGTTGTTGGTCAATTCTTCTAGAAGTATTATCTATGCCGGACAAGGAAAAGATTTTGCCGAAAAAGCAAGATCAAAAGCGAAGGATTTACAGGTTCAAATGCAAGAAATTATAGAAAAAAACTTTTAATACATGCAGTTTTTTGATGAATTAAACAGGGAGGTATCTGTTCCTAATGAACCACAAAGAATCATTTCATTAGTGCCTTCTTTGACGGAATTATTACATGAAATGGGTTTGGAAAAGCAGTTAGTCGGAATTACGAAATATTGTGTACATCCTATTCATTACCAGTCAACTAAAACTAAAGTTGGCGGCACTAAAAAAGTAAAATTCGATGCCATCAAAGAGCTAAAACCCGATTTTATACTTTGTAGTAAGGAGGAGAATACAGAAGAGATGGTACAGGAATTGGAGAAAATGGCTACGGTCTATGTGTCTGATGTCAATACATTTGAGGAGTCTTTGTTATTGATAAGGAAGTTAGGCATAATTTTACACAGGCGTATGCAGGCTGACAGGATAGTTCAAAAGATCAAGGATCGGCAACAAGAATTTCAAAGCTTTTTACAAGGTAGAAAAAAGTATGCTGTGGTGTATTTTATATGGGCAGAACCTTGGATGGTAGCCGGTGGTAAAACATTTATCAACAATATGATCAAAGTAGCCGGTTTTACCAATGCCTATGAACATCTGGAGAGATATCCTGAGGTTAAAATAAATCGAATCAGATTCTCTGCTCATAATCCGGAAGTATTAATGTTTAGCAGTGAACCATATGATTTCTCGGACGAAGAAGTATATGAGGTAGTGAGGAAAAACAAAAATTTATTGACTATCTATGTCGATGGCCAATATTTTTCATGGTATGGTTCACGCTTGAGTAAAGCTTTTGATCATTTTAAAGAAATACACAAAAAACTCGCTGAATATTGATGTCACAATCATTCTGTACGATATGAAATGGCGTGAAAAATCTATAACTTACCTTTAAAAGTTTTATTATTTAGACTAGTTTTAGGTTCCCTTATGAAGTAGTTAAAGGATAATCAAACTAATTACAACAATGAGCTTTGATTCATGACCTCCGGTTTTGGTATACCCATGATCTCCAAAATAGTAGGCGCTATATTAGCTAAGATTCCATTTTTGATATGTTTTCTATCGGGGTCTACCAAAATAAGTGGTACCGGATTAGTAGTATGTGCTGTATGTGGGCTACCATCGGGTTTGATCATACATTCGGCGTTACCATGGTCAGCAATAATGATGCTGGTATAGCCATTTGCTAAACCTGTTTCCACGACATCTTTTAAACAGGTATCTACCGTTTCAGCCGCTTTGACTGCGGCTTCAAAAACACCGGTATGGCCTACCATATCACCATTGGCAAAATTGAGGATGATCATATCAGCGGTTTGGTTTTTGATTTCCGGTATTAGTTTATCTCTCACCTCAAAGGCACTCATTTCGGGTTGAAGGTCGTATGTAGCTACTTTAGGAGAATTGACCAGAATACGTTTTTCCCCTTCAAAAGGTGTTTCACGTCCGCCGGAGAAGAAGAAGGTAACATGGGGATATTTTTCAGTTTCAGCAATCCTGATTTGTTTTTTCCCGGCTTTGGAAACGATTTCCCCTAAGGTTTGCATAAGATTATCTTTGTCGTAAACCACATGAATACCTTTAAAAGTATCATCATAATTGGTCATGGTCACGTAATATAGTGGTAATTTCTTCATGTCAAAATCAGGGAAATCCTTTTGTGATAGTGTTTGCGTCAATTCACGCCCCCTGTCGGTTCGGAAGTTGAAAAAGATGACCACATCATCCTTTTGTAAGGTAACCAATGGAGTTCCTTGACTGTCTACAGCAAGAATAGGTTTGATAAATTCATCGGTTA
>JANTFO010000049.1 GCA_024763365.1 Flavobacteriaceae bacterium | reverse complement strand
TGATTAACATTCCGCATCTTGAAGGAAATCCTACCGGTATTACATTAAGTGGTGATGAAGAAGGCATGTACGTTAAAAATTTCCGTATTGCCAAAGGAGGTGTAAAATATTACGATAAGGTAGTAACCGATGGCAAAATCATCGTAAACGGTATCAAATTCGATGTCAATAAAGCGACTTTAAAACCCGAAAGCATGGGACCCATCAACCGTATTTTTAAACTAATGCAAAAAAATCCTGATATCAAATTCAGCGTAGAAGGACATACCGACAGTGATGGTAGTAACGAAGCCAATATGACTTTATCCAAAGCAAGAGGAAAAGCAGTAATGGATAAACTCATCAGTATGGGTATTGACAAATCCAGATTAAAATATGATGGTTTTGGCGAAAGCAAACCTATCGATAATAACAGCACACCCGAAGGTAAAGCCAATAACCGAAGGGTAGAGTTTGTGAAATTTTGAATTAATTAGTAATAGCCCTCCGAGGACTTGAAGTCCTCGGAGGGCTATTCACCATTTACACCAAACTATAATGCTACATAGAATAACAATTTTAGTACTTTTTGTTTTTACAATAAATAGTTTTAGCCAAGAAAAGGCTCAGCCTCAAGGCGAATGGCTATTAGATAAAATAGCGACCCAGGGCAATTACCAAGATGTTGGGCAACTGGTTGATTTTAATCAAGATGGCAAATTGTATATTCAAGAAATTCCTTTTGGAACTTGGACGTATAATCAGAAAGATAAACAAGTTAACATGCAGGCTCAAGATTTATCGGGCAGTTATGAGTTAGCCTATTTATCGGCTACCAATATGCAACTTAGCTTAGCTGATAAAGATTTGTATTTTACTAGAATAGATCGGGACAAAATACAAAAAGACAATCTAGAATCGGGTTTAATAGGTCTTTGGGAATATGCCAATGATTTGGGAGACAATATGCGGCGTTTGGTACAGTTTGAGGCGCCTGATAAGATTATTTTTTTAGAAAAAGGAGAAGGCATGGAGAGTCGTACTTCTGGGATGTGGTTATATGATGCAGAGCTAACTAAGTTAGTTATCATTGGTCAAATGCAAGGGATTAGAGGGATTAATACCGAAGTTACCATTACGCCGAATGAAGTGAATTTTTTAAATAAAACCATACCCACAACGCTCAAAAAAGTAAAAAAAGATGCTACCGCCATAGAACGCTTAACTTTTACAAGTGATGATTTTTATGACGAAACAGGCGATTATAAATATTATGACGACGAACAAAAGCTGCCTTGGCAAGATGTTTACGAAATGATTGATCTCTTACAAAATGTAAAGCAATTGGTCTATAAACAGTCAACCTTAGTAGAAGGCACCCAATCCTTTGAAACAAAGACGCTAACCGCAGAAGTAGACGCCAGTTTTGATGAGGAAGCATTAAGCATCGATTACATCTTTAATGGTTATGACCGCTACAATTTACCAGATGATTATCAATTACCACCGAATAAATGGGATTCGTTTGCATCCAAATTATATCCGTATAAGGACGTTACCTATCGTGTAAAAGGAGAAGAAGAAATTACAGTTTCGGCAGGCACATTTACCTGTACGGTTGTAGAGGCTTTAGATAGTTTTGATGAAAAAATAAAACTCTGGATGGTGAAAGATAAACCCGGTATCATTGCCAAAATCATCAAAGACAAACCCGGAGATTTTGGTCATTATATTACCTATGAATTACAAGAAATTAAAACTATTTAATCATGATAAAAAAATTTTTTACACTCATTTTTTTAATAAGTCTTGCTCTAAAAGTAACCGGACAGGATGTACCACAACTCCCAAGTTCTACGAGTATGGATTCTTTAAAAACATCCGTTTCCAAACTCATGAAATACTATGATAGTTATGAAAATGGAAGTCCTGAATCTTTAAAAAAAGCGAATTACAACGATGCTATAGATGAAATATCTGGAGGAACCGCAACACAAAAAGACAAAGATGATGCTTATAAGATAATAGATGCCTATATAAAAGCGGATGTAGGCACAAGTAATAACTCGACAACTGATGATACACCAGACTCCTCTGATTCTGAAGCAAACACTGATTTAGGAATCGACCAAGAAGAAGTTCAAGAGATGCTTCATGATACGCAACAACAATCAGCACAAGCTCAAGAAATGGCCGATGAAGCCATCAATAAATTTATGAATATGAGTTACGCTGAGTACGAGTCATATATGTTGGTTATTAATCCGTTTTTATGTAAAAAAGAAATTCAAGAGTCTTATAATGAAATTCATAAAAATGATGGAAAAAAAGTAGTTGTTACTGCAAAATGTGAAGAAAGTGAGACACAAAAACAATTGAAGGCATTTAATATTTTGCAAAACCCGCAAGACCACACCTATTCAGAATTCAAAAGTGCCATACTATTTTTAAACCCAAATACACCGGAGTCTGAAATTAGAGAAGCATGGGATAAATCAAAATAATAATTAAATATATATCTAAAACATGAAAAAATTAACCTTAGTACTCAGTCTTATTTTAGTCATCTTTGCTTGTAAAAAGGAAGAAGAAGATACTATTAATTACAATTTAAAATCTGATTATTTCACAGTACAAAATGCAAGCTTTGTCGAAAATACTTATCCGGAAGAATCGCAGTCAAATGCTCCAATAATTGATGATATTTACGGAAATTCAAGCATTATTCCTGGTGGTAGTAATCCTATTGCTATTTCATCAAATAATATGAGCAACATATTGGTGGGAGTAAGCGAAGCAAATGGCTACTTTCGTTTAGCTACATCAAAGAACACGTCTACAAAGGATGGTTTTATCTTTTATATTCAAATGAATCAAAACATTGAAGATGAAGCTTTCGATATTATAATAGCTATTGAAGATAGCAATGGGAATGTAAGTCACCATGAAATTATTTCGGTAAGCCTGATAGAAGTAGGCACAGGAAAACTACAAGTAAGTTGTGCCTGGGATCAGCAAAACGATGTAGATTTACACTTAGTTGAACCTTCAGGTGAAGAAATATTTTATGGTAGTGCAGTATCTACTAATGGTGGAGAATTAGATCTTGATTCAAATGCCGCTTGTATGATAGATGGTGTTAATAATGAAAATATAACCTATTCAGAAACCGATGTGGTAGAAGCAGGTGAATATATAGTAAGGGTTGATTTTTGGTCTAATTGTGGTACTACAGAAAACACAAACTTCAATGTAATTGCATATTATGATGGCGCAATTATCGGTACTACAGCTGGTTCAAATCCCTATAGTGGATCATTTGCCCCTGAAGAGGAAGATAACGGTGGGTTAGGTGATGGAGATACCGTAATGAAATTTGTGGTTCCTTCTAGTAAATCAAATAATCTTACTTATAGATTTAACTATCCGAAAACCACAAAAAACACTATAAACTTAAGTCCTCAAAAAAATAAATAAGTATCAGCAATTCATAATAATTTTAAATCAGATGAAAAAAGTAATCTTTCTTTTAAGCTTCCTTATTGTGTTTACGGCATGTAAGGGAAACGAAAACAAAAGCAATAGTAAAAATGAAGCTTCTCAAGAAGTTAAGTTAAAACGTTACAAGGTAAAATCAGGTATTGTCGAATACAAAACCAGCATTTCCGGAAGTGTAATGGGGGGAACTGTTACCGGTAGTGGTACTCAAAATTTATATTTTAAAGATTGGGGAGCTTTAGAGTTGCAAAAAGAAAATAGTACGCAAACGACTATTGTCAAGATGTTTGGAAATGAAAACAAACAAACTACCAAAACCAACACAATAAGCAAGTTAGACAATGGTGAAAGCTACCAGGTAGATATGGATAAAAAACAAATATTCTTACGTAGAGATCCGATGATGGATCTGTTTAAACAAACCAACTCTGATGTAGGTGATGCCGGTAAAAAAATGTTAGAAAGTATGGGTGGGAAAAAAATAGGAGATGAAAAGTTTATGGGATACAATTGTGAGGTATGGGACATCATGGGGGGCAAGCAATGGCTTTACAAAGGAGTCATGCTTAAATTAGAAATGACAATGATGGGAATCACTACTATAACAGAAGCTACATCGGCAAAATTCGACGTAAATGTATCAGACAAATACTTTGAATTACCTGACTTTCCAATCGTAAAAGAAGAAGGCTATAGAAATAACGAAGAATTTAAAGAGGACATGAAAGAAATGGACCGTAATATGGAAAAAATCAGTAAAATGTCTTACGAAGAATGGAAGGAAATGGCCATAGCAGAAGATGAAGAAATGAAAGGAATGAGTGAAGAAGAGCTACGTCAAACTTATGATATGATGCAAAAGATGATTAAAATGCGTCAAGGAAAATAGAAAACATCAATTTTTGGGGTATGTTTTGCCAGTCGGCAAAACATAATAAGGGCTCTATTTTATTTAGGGCCCTTTTTTGTTAAATGGCCCTGTATTCTGAGATATCTATCAGCATATTAAAAAGCTTTTCTGTCAGGGAATTAAGCTGTATTTAAAATGATTAATTTTTATACTTTTGTAAAACAGGAAAATATGATGCACTTATGATCAATAAATTATCTCTTTTAAGCCTATTAGTCTTTTTTGTAATGCTCTCCTCATGTAAAAAAGATGAAAAAGTCATTACTTCTTTTGGTTATATGAATGAAAAATTGGAAGAATCTACTGATCTTACAGAAGTTAAAAATGAAGTATATCGAGGAATTCTTGAACGAAAGGTAGAAACCGACAGCTTGAAATACAGCCCTATTTACACCCGACTTAAAAATGCGCAAAAAGTTTCTAATGAGTTTTATTACTATTTAGAAGCGATCAAGGATAGTATTTATGATGGTACATTGGATGTTGATGAGGCCCGTACTTCCTATGAAAAGTTAACTAATAGCGATTTCCTGGACAACTACTTTTTTGATGGTCAATCAATCACTCCCCATGGAAAAGAGTTTATTTTAAAAATCAATGAATACAAAACAAATTTTGAAGCAGCCCTAGGCAAAGGTTTTGGAACGGTTGCCACCATGGTTACATCAAGGTTTAGGACCAAAGAATTAATGGATTATAGTGGAAATATTACTCCCTGGCTTAATTTTAAATTTGAGTCATTTCCGGCTATGGCCTCTATCTTTAACATCACACAGATGCAGTATGACATACGTCAAATAGAGATGGAATTGATAGATGCTATGAACAGTGGCGAATTTGAAAAAGAATTTGCCATGCGTAATTATACAGGTATTGTCAAGTTAGATAAAGGTTCTTATTATCCCGATGAAAGAGTTACAGGACGTGTCGTTCTGGGTAGATATGACGAAAGTGCTACTCCGACAAATATGATCCTTAACGGCCGTGAATTGAGTAGCAGATTTGCAACGGAAGGAGCCATGCTCATTGATTTCGAAGCCCCTCAACCCGGCGAATATCCTTTAAATGGAAAGTTTACCGTTTTATATGATGGTACACCTGTTGATATCGATTTTAACTCAACTTATAAAGTGGTTTCTAGAGAAAATGTCATCATCAAAACCGAATATAAAACTGAATATGTTGAAAAACCGGTATATAAAACCGTTTATGTTAAAGAAAAAGCAGAAACTAAAAAACCAGTTGTTGAAAAGAAAATAGAACCCGAAAAAACTGTGATTGCACCTGATGCTAAAACGCGTAAATATTACTATAATCCCCAAGAAAGTTCTCCTGAAATTGAAGGAACTGTAAATAATGAAAAAGGGACTATTACTATGTTAAAAACGACCCTTAGACAAGCTAAAATTGGTGCCATTCGAACAAAAGACAACAAGAGTTTTGATGTAACCTCATTTAAAATAAAAGTACCGGGGCTACTTACTGTTTATGTAGAGGGGAATCAATTTACAACCGAAGCGATACGCACAATAGATAAAGCCATGTCCGGTCAAAATGTAACGATATTCGATATCAAAGCTGTTGACGATAGTGGACACAGGATTGGTAAAGTCAAAGAAGTAAAAATTCAAGTTAAAAAATAAATTCCATATGATAATCAAAAAAATACTTAGCCTTGGGCTTATACTTCTTATTCTTTCAAGTTGTGGTAATGCCAAAAAAGCTCAAAATAGCCTTTCCAGTGGTGATTATGACCAAGCCTTTGAACTGGCTTATAATGAGTTATATAAAGACAAATTCAAAAAATCAAATCAAAAACTTATTCCTACACTAAAAGAGGCCTTTGAAAAATCCATTGAGCGTGATGAAGCCTTGATTAAAGAATACCAAAAAGCAAACAATCCTAAGTATTTCAAAGAAATCTATTCCTTATATGCTAAAATGGATGTCAGACAAGATGATGTACGTAGTTTACTGCCATTAAACTATGAAAATCAAGAAGTAAAATTTTACTTTAAGGATTATTCATCTCAATTGACAAAAGCCCAAAATGATTATGCAGATTATCTATATCAAATGGCCATGCGTAAGATTGATGGTTCAGTTAATGAAGCGAGGGAAGCCTACGCATTACTCAACGAATTGGAGTTTGTCAAACCCTCCCATGTTGCCAATTTGGGCAGCCTTATTAATAGGGCTAAATTAAATGGGAGTAGTTTATTACTCGTACAATTACAAAATAAGATTGCTGCGTATACAAGCCCCGATAATATCAATGAACTTTTACGCATCAGTGAATCAAATCTCAGCAATCCCTGGTTGATGGTAGATACAGAAAAAGATAACAACAAGCAATATGATTATAATTTTAACATCAGCTTAAATCAAATAAATATAAGTCCTGAGCAAGTTAATACTGAAGTAGTTCAACAACAAGCGCAAGTTCAAGACGGTTGGGAATATGTTTTAGATGCTAACGGAAATGTGATGAAAGATAGCCTTGGCAACGATATTAAACAAGATAAGATCATTACAGTTTATGCAGAAGTAAAACTTTTTCAGCAGCTTAAAAGTGCACGAATAGATGGTACTATCGATATGGTAGATAAAAACCGAAATACACATCAAATGAACGAAATATTTGGCGAAGCTGTTTTTGAAAATGTTTTTGCACAATACCGAGGTGATCAACGGGCTATAGAAGAAAAGTATTACGACGCCCTTCAAAACAAAGAAGTACCCTTCCCTGCTGATTCTTTATTTGTCAAATACAGCATAGTAGAGTTTAAGCATAAAATGATGGCATTACTCGACAGTCAAAATTTTTAAATACTCTTATGCAGCTAGATAAAATTTTAGAAATCCTTGCCTATACCCTACCCGCAGTAATTACAGGGGCTGTGGCTTATTATTTCTTTGCCAAGCATGTCGATTACGAAAATAAACGCCGCCAATTCCTCTTAAAAAAAGAACATCTCAAATTATCTACTCCTGTTAAATTACAGGCTTACGAGCGCATGTTATTGTTTTTAGAGCGTATGAGTCCGGATAAATTACTATTGAGAGAAAAACCGCTACAACAAGACAAAGATGCTTATGCGCGTAGACTAATCAGCGTCGTTGAACAAGAGTTTGAACACAACCTTACCCAACAATTGTATATGACCGATACTTGCTGGTCAATGATTAAATCAGCAAAAAACGCTACCATACAAAGTTTTCGACAAAAAATGGTAGATGACAAGATCACCTCTGCCGATCATTTTAGAACTGCATTATTAGAGGAAAATCTCAGTGAAAAACACCCAAGCGTAGCGGCTATCACTTACCTAAAAAACGAAGTAGCTGATATAATATAAAACCCTGCTTTTATTTGCGCAATCTCTTTGGCCCTGATTTTAGTATTTCTTTTGGCACAGCCTCAGCAAAGAGTTTAAAGTTTTCAATATATCTTGATGCCAGTGCGTCATATTTACGCCAGTAATCATTTTTATCACCCCAGGCATTGGATGGTTCAAACACCTCTTCAGGCACATCAGGACAAGTAGTAGGTATCTCAAAACCAAAGAGTTTGTCTTTACGATATTTTACCTTGTCAAGTTTACCTTCAAGGGCCGCATTAAGCATATTACGAGTATGACGGATAGAGATTCTTTTACCAACCCCAAACTTACCTCCTACCCAGCCGGTATTGACCAGCCATATTTTCGCACCACTCTGCTCGGCTTTTTTCTTCAAAAGGCTGGCATAGAAATAAGGGTGATGCACCATAAATGGCGCACCAAAACAGGCACTAAAAGTGATCTGTGGTTCAATGCCCAATCCTATCTCTGTGCCGGCAATTTTAGATGTATACCCACTGATAAAGTGATAAATAGCCTGATCCATCGTTAGGCGGGCGATAGGTGGCATTACGCCTTGTGCGTCAGCAGTGAGGAATATAATATTTTTGGGTTGTGATTTTACCATTTTTTCCGGTACTGCATTGGGTATATACTCCAAGGGATAGGACAAACGTGTGTTTTCAGTCAATCTATCATCGTCAAGGTCTATTTGGCGAGAGGCCAGATCAAAAACTACATTTTCTAAAATAGTACCGAACATGGATGTACAAGCATGAATTTCAGGTTCCGCTTCAGCCGAAAGGCGTATGGCTTTAGCATAACAGCCGGCTTCGTAGTTAAATACACCACTATCGCTCCAGCCGTGCTCATCATCACCTATCAAATATCGTTTAGGATCGGCTGAAAGGGTGGTTTTTCCCGTACCGGACAAGCCGAAAAATAAAGCGACATCTCCTTTCTTCCCAACATTGGCGGAGCAGTGCATAGACATGACGTCTTCCAAGGGCATCAAGTAATTCATGATGGTAAAGACCGATTTTTTGATCTCTCCGGCATAAGAACTACCTACAATGATCGCCAGTTTTTGGGCAAAATTGATGATGATAGCTGTCTCACTGATGGTTCCATCTATACGCGGGTCTAATTTAAAACCGGGCGAAACCATAACAGTAAAGTCCGGGACAAATTCTTTGAGCTTAGCCAAATCATTTTCACTGATGAGCATATTTTTGACAAAATGAGCACTCCATGCTTTATCGGTAATGACCCGTACGGGCAGTCTGTACTCCGGATCTGCCCCGGCATATACATCCTGGACAAAGAGTTCTTCGCCTTGCCAGTGGGCTTGAAGGCGTGCAAAGATACCGCTGAATTTTTCCGGTGTCATGGGGCGGTTATATTCACCCCAGTCAATTTGGTTTTCGGTACTTTCTTCTTGTACAAAGTATTTGTCATTGGCCGCACGTGCCGTCCATTTTCCGGTATTGGTTTGAAAAGCACCACCATTAACCAGCTTTCCTTCCCCTCTAAAAACAGCTTCTTCTATCAATGCTGATGTAGGTAAATTCCAATAAACGACATCTAAATGTGTCAATCCGTGGTTTTCCAACCCGAAATTGGATTTACGGTCTTTGGCGTGTTTTATAGCCGGGGTATCAAATTTTAGGTATTTCATCTTATTATAGACTTGAGATGTTAGATATGAGACTTGAGATTATCTCAATTCTTAATTTTTAATTCTTAATTTTAATTCCAATCACGCACCAATTTGCGTTCACCAATATAGAGTTCATTAGGGGAATTAGGGTCTAATGCCCATTTGATCCTTTCAATTCCTTCTATAATGTCTTTTATAGAGCCACAATAAGAAAGACGGAGATAACCTTCCATCCCAAATTCTACCCCCGGCATAGTGAGTACCCGAACTTTTTCCAATAAAAAGTTGGACAATCTTGTAGAGTCCTTGTCATAAGAACTAAAATCTACAAAGGCATAAAAAGTACCTTTAGGTTCGATTAAATGCAATCCTTCAAAGGCTTTGATCTGTTGCACCAATACTTTACGGTTATTTTCCAGTGTGGTACGTAAACTCTCTACACTGGTCTGTACGCCATTAATCGCACCAATGGCAGCTTTTTGTAATAAAATAGAGGTGCCTGAGGTTTGATGTCCTTGAATATTGGCCATCACTTCGATTAAATTTTTATTGGCCACCGCCCAGCCTATTCTAAAGCCTGTCATGGCATAGGCTTTGGATACACCATTAATAATGATGAGCTTGGAATTTTCTGAAAAATCTGTGACATAATCATAAGGATTGGGCATATCTGTATTACCAAATACCAATTTATGGTAAATGTCATCCATGATCAGGTACAAGGATTTCTCTTCAGCAAACTTTACAATATCTCTGATAAAAGATTCCGGATATACAGCACCTGAAGGATTATTGGGGCTATTGATGATAATAGCTTTGGTGTAGGAGGTATAGTTTTGTTCAATATCTTTTAAGCGAGGGGTAAACGTACCATCTTCGGGGGTGACCGGTATGGGAATCGCTCCACAAAGCTTAACCATTTCCGGATAGGAGACCCAGTATGGTGTAGGAAAAATCACTTCATCCTGTGGATCTAGTATGGCTTGCAAGGCTACCATTAGGGCTTGTTTGGCACCGCTGGAGGCAATGACATGCTCGGGTTCTACTTTTCTGTTGTAATTCTCCCGTGTATAGCGTATGATCGCTTTTTTCATATCTATACTACCATCTACCGGAGCATAGCGTACTTCACCACTATTTAAGTGAGATGAAATAGCCGTGATGGCATCTATAGGGGCCTTTGATTTGGGTTCGCCACCACCAAGATGGATGACAGGTTCTCCTTTTGCTTTCAAGATAGAAAAGGTTTCATTTAGCTTTAGTGTAGCTGAGGCTCCAATGGATCTTGCTATTAAACTTAAACTCATATTTGTTGATTATAAAATTCGTAAAATAAAACTTCAAAATTAGTATATTTTAATCTATAAATAAGGTGATTTTTATCATTTTGCACATTTTGTTTTTAGCAAGTACAAGACGCTACGAATTTTTGTCTTTCATAAATGTAAAACAATGCGAAAAGGGTTCTAAAACTACAGCAGCATAATAAAGCATAATGTATAGCATCGCTCCAAAGTTTCCAATCTTTTATTTTTTTTATACATTTACCTCAAAACTACTCCTAAATTATATTTTTATATGGTTGAATTTGAAAATAATGAAGTCCTCAACAGGCTACCAAAGCATCTACTTCAATATATCAAAGATCAGGATTACAACGCCTACTCCCCTATAGATCAGGCAGTTTGGCGTTATGTCATGCGCAAAAATGTAGAATACCTCAGCCGGGTGGCGCACCATTCTTACTTAGAAGGCCTGGAAAAGACCGGAATCGATATTGATAATATTCCCAATATGTATGGTATGAACCGTATATTGAAAGAAATAGGCTGGGCAGCCGTTGCTGTAGATGGATTTATCCCGCCCAATGCCTTTATGGAATTCCAGGCATATAACGTGTTGGTCATCGCTTCCGATATCCGGCAGGTAAAAAATATAGCATACACCCCGGCCCCCGATATCATCCATGAAGCTGCGGGTCATGCTCCCATTATTGCCAATCCCGAATATGCCGAATACCTGAGGCGTTTTGGTGAAATAGGCAGCAAGGCCATTTCTTCTGCCAAGGACTATGAGCTCTATGAGGCCGTCAGGTATCTATCCATCATCAAAGAAGCCAGAGGCGCTGAGGAGGAGGCTATCCAAAAAGCAGCACAAAAAGTAGCGGCATTACAACAAAATATGGAAACCCCCAGCGAGATGGCCCTTATTAGGAACTTACATTGGTGGACGGTAGAATACGGCCTTATTGGCCCTTTGGACAATCCTAAAATCTATGGGGCAGGACTGCTTTCTTCTATCGGTGAAAGTAAATGGTGTATGACTGATCAAGTCAAAAAAATACCCTACACACTGGAAGCTGCTTATCAGGATTTTGATATTACCCGGCCGCAACCGCAACTTTTTGTCACCCCTGATTTTGCGCATTTAAGTTCTGTATTGGAAGAATTTGCTCATACCATGGCACTTAGAACAGGTGGTTTGTCTGGGGTAGAAAAACTAATCCATTCCAAAGCATTGGGGACTATAGAGTTAAGCACCGGATTACAAATATCCGGCATTTTTACCCATGTAATAGCTTATAATTCCAAACCCATCTATCTTCAAACTACCGGAGGTACTGCTCTGTCTTACAGGGAGAAAGAACTCGTAGGGCATGGCACACATTACCACGCCGAAGGATTTGGCAGCCCCGTAGGAAAATTAAAAGGGATCAACCTGGCTATCGAGGACATGAGCCCCAAAGACCTGCAAGCCTACGATATTTACGAAGGTAAGCGCGTGAATTTGGAGTTTGAAGGAGGCGTCAAGGTCAGTGGAGATATCATTACCGGTAAACGTAACTTGCAGGGCAAGATCATCCTGATCAGTTTTGACAATTGTAAGGTACAGTATCAAGATCAAATATTATTTCAACCGGATTGGGGCATTTATGATATGGCAGTTGGCAAAGAGGTCGTTTCTGCCTATACCGGACCGGCAGACTTTGAAAGCTTTGATATGATAAGCCATGTTTCCTCTACGCAAACCATTCACAGTGCTAAATCACCCCAACAGCTTTCCTTGGAAAAGCTGTATCAAAAGCTAAGGGACTATAGGACAGGTAAGACATCCAAATATGAGCCTGATAGTATGCTATACACTTTAAAAGAAAACCATCCCGAAGATTGGCTATTGGTATTGGAAATCCTGGAATTGGCTTATAATAAACAGGACAAAAGCACATTTGAGAAGGCTAAGAAATCCCTAAACAGCCTGAGCAAAAGCAAACCCGATGTAGCGCATTTTATAAAAGATGGTATAGATTTGATAACACCTTAACACATTTTAAGGCCCTTGCATAATAGATGAAAAAACTGGCACTAAACACATGCTGCTTTAACCTTCTTCGTTATCAAAATTTATTAAGCCTCATTATCAATAAATTAGGCACACCTTATAGGTTATGTATATACTAAAATGCTTCAATAATTCCGATTTAACTATAGGCAAAAATTCACCGCAATACAGCAATACCAATGCGTGTAAGGTATTAGAGGCAGCTGTATGAAAGGCCCAGATTTTCAGGAACTCTTTACGCATGTAACAGAAACGCTTATTGAAGTGGTTTTAATCATTTATTGCGTTTGTTTGTTGATCAAGATTTTATCGTTAGAAAATTCCATCCAAGAGAAATCGTAGACATAGTGATACATTTTTCCTTGGTTATTTATATGGAAATGAGTATGGTACTTGAAAGTGAATTTTTTATCCTCTAGAAGCTTTCTGTTTACAGTTCTTTGAGTTTTGTTTTTGCCCATAATCTCTAGAAGTATAGAACGATTTCTATGTAATTTTTTATTGATGCTAACAACGGCTTTATTTGTGGCACTGCGAAGGCGGGCATGATAAATATTTTTGCAATTAATGGAACAAAATATTTTATTGCTTCTACCTGTGAATTCTTTTCTACATACTTTACATTTTCCTTTCATCTTATATTCAATTTATAATAATACAAAACCTTTTACAATTTGTTGTTTTTAAAGCATTTGCAAATATAAACGTTTTTAACGGTTAGTAACGACAATAAATGAAAGTAATTGCTTAACTACCGATTATTACTTTCCATTACTTTTAGTTTTACCAAAAACTTATTGATATCATGAAACAAAAAGGTCCTATCCTATACGAACCAACTCCTAAGTCTAAACGTATCAAAGTATTTATTCCTTATACTGCTTTTGAGATTAGGCAAAAAATTAAAGAGATGAATAGTAGTTTTTGGCATCCTGAACAAAAACTATGGTCAGTAGTAAACACGCCGGAAAATTTGAATCAACTCAAGACTATACTGGGTAGTTATGAGACTAAAGCCACGAACAAGCCTTTGGTGATGCCTTCAATTTTGTTGGATGAAGCCGGTGAGGAAGCCATGTTTGAGCTTAGAAAGGTTTTGATAATTAAGCGTTACAGTGAATCTACTATAAAGAATTACCAGTCTATGCTGGGTGTCTTTTTTACGCACTTTAAAGGAGTAGATTTTGCTACTATTTCTAAAGATCAAATAGAAGATTTTATTTATGAAATGATCAAAAAGTATCAAATAAGCACATCGGTTCAAAATCAAATGATTAATTCGATAAAAGCCTATTATGAACATGTTCTAGGCAAACCAAGAACATATTACGAAATTAAAAGACCTAAAAAAGAAATGACTTTGCCTAATATACTGAGTGAAGCAGAAGTTTATAAGATTATCAATTATCCGGATAATCTAAAACACAAAGCCATTTTATGGACTTTATACAGTTGTGGATTGCGTATTTCGGAAGTGATACAATTGAGATTGGATGATATACATTATGAACAAGGTTATGTATTTGTAAAAGCGAGCAAAGGTAAGCGTGATCGCAAAACTGTTTTGTCTCTTTACTTAATAGATCTGATAACAGAATATATCAAATCTTTTAAACCTTCCTATTGGTTATTTGAAGGGCAAACCGGAGGTAAATACAGTCTTACCAGTATCAGAAAGATATTTAGAAAAGCAGTCGCTAAAACCGGGTCCAATCCTTGGGCAACTGTTCATACTTTAAGACATTCTTTTGCAACACATTTGGTTGAAAGACATGTTAACCTAAGACATATACAAAACATGCTGGGGCATAGTTCTCCAAAAACTACTGAAATATATACTAAAACCATTGAGATAAATAACAAAAAAATAACCAGTCCTTTGGATTATATTCTAAAAAATTCTAATTTGCGGACTTAATAGATATATACGCCATTGTGTATATACAAATGTTAAATGCCACCTAAAAAATTAAGCAATTCGCAAGCATTATAAAAAATTTAGAATTTGATTAAGTTTCTAAAAGGCCTGTTTGATTTTGGGTGTTT
>JANTFO010000048.1 GCA_024763365.1 Flavobacteriaceae bacterium | reverse complement strand
GCAGGTGCAATGGAGAAATCTAATTCTTTAATATTCAATAGATTAGATTTCTCGACTCCGCTCGAAATGACAACTTTTTAAGCTTATGAGACGGCTTTTTTTATTTTATTGATAATTCTTAAGAATCTATTTTTTCAATAGATCACGAATTTCAGTTAAAAGATCATTATCTGAAGGTCCTGCGGGTGCTGCCTCCTCTTTTGGCTTTTTAGTTTTGTTATATGCTTTAACCATTAAGAACAATACAAAACCGACTGTCAATAAGTTGATTATTGAGTTGATCCATGCCCCATAACGAATAGCATTTTCAGGTTTTGTCACGGTTCCGTCAGCGGCTACAACTGCCTCAGAAAGTACCACTTTAAGATCGGCAAAATCCATACCTCCGGCAAAATGACCTACTACCGGCATCACGATATCGTTAACAAATCCGTTAACAACAAGACCTACCGCACCGGCTAAAATTACCGCAACAGCAAAGTCAATGACATTTCCGGTTAAAATAAAATTTTTAAATTCTTTCCACATAATAGTTAAGTTTAAAGTTAGTTTCTCAGCAAAAATAGAAAAAAAAGTACTTGTAAATACTAAGGTATATCTTTTTTTATGATTCTGGGGACTCTTTGTGATATAGCAGTCAAAATCTCATAAGATATGGTTTGGGTGTTATGAGCAAGCTCAATAACATCATTTTGTGAGTCAAAAAGTATGACTTGGTCACCTTCTTTACATTCAATGTCGGTCACATCTACCATGGTCATATCCATACATACATTGCCAAGGATAAGTGCTTTTTTCCCGTTAATTAAAAAAGCGTTAGCGCCCTGTCCCCAACTGCGAGGAATACCATCGGCATGGCCCAAAGGAATAGTGGCAGTTCTAATCTTTTTATTGGCCATGAAACCCCGGTTATAACCTACGGTTTCTCCTTTTTGTATCTCATGAATCTGGGAAATAATGGAGTATAAACTACCTACATTTTTGAGCTTGTTCGTCCATTTGGTTTCATTGGCATATCCATACATACCTATACCAATTCTCACCATATCAAAATGCGCTTCTGGATAATTGAGTGTACCCGATGTATTGCACATATGTTTGATAAATGAACCATAGCCTCTTTTACTAAATACATCCAATACTTTTTGATAATCAGCTATTTGTTGTTGGGTAAATTCTTTTTCGGCAGGGTCTTCACTGGCTACTAAATGAGAAAACACAGACTTGATGTTTATAAGTTGTTCTTCTTCAATTAAATCCAAAATACTCTCAGCATCCTCAACTTTAAAACCTAATCTATTTAAACCAGTATTAATTTTTAGATGTACTGGAAAATCTTGGATACTTTCTTTCTTAAAATAAGCAATAAAATCCTTCAATATTCTGAAACTGTATAGGTTAGGTTCTAAATTGTATGCTACACAGTCCTTTACCTCATGCACTTGAGGGTGTAATACTAATATAGGTGTTTGAACTCCTGCCTTTCTTAAAGGGATGGCTTCTCTAACAAAGGCTACAGCTAGGTAATCAACACCCAATTCTGCTAACTTTTTAGCAACCGCAACTGCTTCATGACCATAGGCAAAAGCTTTGACTACAGCCAGTATTTTTACACCAGGATTGAGAATATTTCTAAAAAAATGATAATTGTGCTTAAGTGCATCTAAATTTATCTCTAAAAAAGTAGCGGGATGATTTGGCATATTATTTAGAGGATGATTTATTACGACTTTTTTTCTTTTCCAGATTAGCTTTGAAATAAGCTGCCCTGCTTAAGGGTTCATAAGATTCTGTTTCTCCAAGAACTACCAAAGAATCATCATCTACCGTACGATAACTATAGTTCGCTAGATTACCTGTTCTTGTACATACAGCGTGAACCTTTGTTACATATTCTGCAGTAGCCATTAATGCCGGCATGGGTCCAAAAGGATTGCCCTGAAAATCCATATCCAATCCGGCCACTATGACGCGAATACCCTTATTGGCCAAATCATTACAAACACGCACTATCTCTTCGTCAAAAAATTGTGCTTCATCAATACCTACTACTTCTACATCACTGGTCAATAAACGTATATGTTCAGCTGATGGGACAGGGGTTGACCTTATTTGGTTTTCATCATGAGAGACTACATTGTCATCATCATATCGTGTATCTATGGCGGGTTTAAATATCTCTACTTTTTGCTTGGCGAATTTGGCGCGTTTTAAACGTCTGATAAGCTCTTCTGTCTTACCCGAAAACATCGACCCGGCGATCACTTCTATCCATCCAAATTGTTCGTTTTGATTTACCGTATTTTCCAGAAACATATCGGGCTAATTAATATTTCGTTTTTTGAATTTTACTATCTTTACAAAAGTAAAAAAATATTATACGTTCGCTTATCTAAATCGAGGAACTTATGCACAAAATTTCATCAGAAGAAATAAAAAACATTATTGATAAACTAACTAAATCATTAGATACAGGAGCACTTGATGATTTATTGGAATCTGCACGTCTTATTTATGAGAAAGCTGTCATCCTGAAGTATCAGAACTTGGAAATACCTGATAAAATTGATACTGCTTTACAAGATGAACCTGAAAAATACAAAGCAGAAGATCATCCTAAAGAAGAAATAATTCATTCAAAAGAAGATGTGATTGCCGAAGAAGAACTTAGTGTACAAGAGCAGATTAAAATTATCATGGAAAAAGCCAGACAAGGAGATGATAATATAAAAGATGATGGAAAGGATGTAGTGGAAGAGCCTGATAAGGAGAAAAGTATGGGTCATCCAAAGAAAACAAACCTTAAAGAAGAATTGAAAGATGCTATCTCTGCAGATATTGCTGCCGACCTTTTTGAAAGGGCAGAAAAGATCGAAACACGCAAAAAATCACTCAATGAGAAATTATCTCAAAATCAAATCCAAATTGGTTTAAATGATCGCATCGCTTTTGTCAAACATCTTTTTGATGGCAGCCAAGGGGATTTTAATAGAGTATTATCTCAGCTCAATTCATTTCAAACTGAAATGGAAGCCAAAGATTTTGTCAATAACATCTTAAAGCAAGAGTATAAGTGGGAAGGAAAAGAGGAATATGAAGAGCGTTTTTTAAGTTTGATAGAGCGGAAATATATGTAGCTATATTTTAAACCTGAATTCAAACTCATATTTTAAGGTTGTCAATGATCTTATCTACCTTATCTTTCGTAAGGGCGTAGTCTGAAAGTTTTCTCTTTTTAGATCTATGAATTAAAAATGCAGGCATCAAAATAAATGCAAAAACCATAACCGCAATACCAATTACAATATCTGCATAATGCTTATCCATATGTTTTAGGTAAAAACCGATTGCAAAAGTGATGATCAAAAGAATCAATAATAATCTGACAAAATATTTCATTTGTTTATATTTTAGTTTTTTATAGGTAACAAATGTAATGCCCTAATCATATTCGGTTGGTTTGCAATAAAATTTGTTAATGGGCATTTCATCTGTTTATACTTTAAAAAATTGATATAATTTTTCCACATTTTTCTTGCCACTACCCACAAAAATCTGATCGTCGTATATTATAACCGGCCGCTGTAAAAAAGTATACTCATCTAAAATATACCTTCGGTAATCTTGCTCTGATAGTTTTTGATCTTTCAAACCCATCTCTTTATATAATTTAGCCCTACGACTAAATAATGACTCATAACTGCCGATTAGTTTTGCTATTTGGTCAAGCTCATCAGGTTTTATCGGATTCTCTTTTATATCGATCAAATTGAATTGCTCAACCGGTAATTTTTTAATAATTCGTAGGCTGGTATTACAGTTCTTCAAGTAATAAATATTTCTCATACTAAATATAAAATGCTAATTTCGGGATTTATTTTAAATGTGACAATCCAAATCTTAGAAACAGATGAAATTCAATACCAAAACCATCCACGGAAACCAACAGCATGATCCCAGCACCGGTGCAGTAATGCCCCCCATTTATCAAACATCTACTTATGCACAAAGTAGCCCCGGACAGCATAAGGGCTATGAATATTCTCGATCGGGCAACCCTACGCGAACGGCTCTTGAAAATGCCATAGCGAGCCTTGAAGGTGGTGAATTTGGATTGGCTTTTGCCTCCGGTCTCGCGGCTATTGATGCTGTGGTAAAACTACTTAAACCCGGAGATGAAGTCATTGCTACCAATGACCTGTATGGAGGCACCTATCGTTTGTTTACACAGGTTTTTGAAAAATATCAAATTAAATTTCACTTTGTGAATCTTAGTGATGCAAGTATTGTCAAAAAATACTTGAACAAAAACACAAAATTGATTTGGATAGAAACACCTACCAACCCTATGCTTCATATTATAGATATAAAAGCAGTTATAGATCAGATAGGAAATAAAGACATCCTAGTTGCTGTAGATAATACTTTTGCTACACCCTATTTACAACAGCCCCTCTTAATGGGAGCAGATATCGTCATGCACTCAGCTACTAAATACCTCGGCGGGCATTCGGATGTAGTCATGGGGGTTTTGGCTGTTCATGATAAAGACTTAGCCGACAAACTTTACTTTATCCAAAATGCGAGTGGTGCCGTATGTGGACCTATGGATAGTTTTTTGGTATTAAGAGGCATCAAAACCTTACATGTACGCATGCAACGCCATGTAGAAAATGCCACGCAAATAGCACATTATCTAGAAAAACATCCCAAGATCGATAAAGTATATTGGCCCGGATTAGCATCTCATCCAAATCACGATATTGCTCAAAAACAGATGAAAGGCTTTGGGGGTATGCTCTCTTTTCAGATTAAGGGTAATAGTAAAGATGATGCTGTAAAAGTATTGGAGAACCTTACAATATTCACCTTAGCAGAATCATTGGGCGGTGTAGAATCACTTTGCGGACATCCGGCTAGTATGACACATGCTTCTATTCCAAAAGTTGAAAGAGAAAAAAGTGGTATTACAGACAGCCTAATTCGACTTAGTGTTGGTATTGAGGATGTGACAGACTTAATTAAAGATTTGGAGACAGCTATTGGCTTAGTATAATTTATTTATTAAAATGATAAATATACCCTATACTAAAAAACTCTGTCCAATCATTGTTTTTATTAGCTACAATTTCAGGGTTTGGATTTAATCCATCTATATAGTCTGTATTGTAATAGTTCCAATGTACATCTAAAACAATAGATGAGTTATAACCAATTTCTCTTTTGACACCAGCACCAAATATAAATGAAAAAGTAAATTGACTATCTTCATTGACGCGAGCAATATCATTATCATCGACACCACTATAGGCATCAATTAGACCCCTGTGATTAACAGTTGGGCTACTTAAACTACCTTGTACTCCAAAAGAAAGATAAGGATCATATTTACGATATTTCTTCGGAATATAATAGGGTTGAATATTGGGGTGATATTCTAAAATAGTTCCGGCATTGAGCACAGAACCAGTACCATTCATATATTGGCTAACATCTGAACGAACATCATGATGTTCAATTTTGGCTCTAAAATAAGAAACCTCTGCTCTTAATATCATATGTTTTGCAAACCCACTAGGATATGGGGTAACAGTAGGATCTTTACTAAAAAACTTCACATACATGGCTGCAGCAACTCCGATACCCATATTGCCGGAAAAGTTACTTTTAGCATCATTTCTGATACCCCAATCGGTGTTGAATGAAGTTAATCCAACATTAAAACCTGCTTCCAAATGAACAGGAGATGCTTGACCTTGCTGCGCAAAGCTAATACTGCTAATGCTAACAGCTAAAAGTAGTATGAATATTTTAAAGCGCATATTTAAAGTGTTTTATTAGAGTAATATAAGTGGACAAATATAGAAAAATTTAGATATACAAATTAATTAGTCACAAAAACTTCAGATAATACCCAATTTGCTCTTACTTCTATTTCTTTGTTAAAATATATTACTTCCTCAGCTAGTTTTTTATCTAAAAAATTGCCCGGATCCCATCTTCCATTATTATTAGCATCAATTATTGCTCTAAACATATAAACACCCGGTTTAAGGAGTTCGTATTTTATTGCTGAAGTTTCAATCAAAAAATGCCTGTCAATTACTGCCTTCTTATTGTCGAATAACTCAAGTATTATTTGATATCCATTTGGGTTTTCCAATTTTAATTCAATGGTTCCATAATCCTTTGCTGCTTTGGTCTTTAGTTGATAACGCAAAGTATCCTTATTACTGTTTCCAAAGAAATCCTGAACTGCCTCAGGGAAAAATACCAATTGATATTCTTGATTTTCCTCTTTCTCAAATTGAATAATACGTTTATTTGGAAGTTTAGTTTTATCTATTTTAAAAGAAACCTTCAGAGAGTCTTTATTATGAAAACTAATTCTACTATGATCAATACTATCAATAGGTGTAGAAGTTTGGATAAATAGAGAATCTCTCAAGTCTAGTTGTTGGTTTACAGATATATTAACTTGTAATGAATCCTGTTCTTTGATACGCTTTTTTAATATTTTCGTCACAATACTATCCGATTTTTTATAAGCAATACTTATTGAATCTAAACCTTTGTTCTTATACCAAATATGTAAACTATCAGTCTTTGGATCATGATATTGAATAAAGTCTAATTTATGATGCATTTCATCAGTTAATGAAACAATTTCTGAGTTCCATAATCCTTTATAAGCTATCAAAAGATGGTTCTCAGCTACTTCAGAAATATTTTCTATATTAAATTCGGGTTTTTCGTAAAAAAGATTTAGTTGAAAAGAAGTATCTACCGGTAGCTTAATAGGATTTTTGAGATAACCTATTTGGTCAATGGCCGGTTCAAAAATCAAATTGTTATTAGCGTCTTTCAAAGCAATCAATTGATACACACCTTTTTTTAAATGGTTTAGGTTAAATACATTACTATCTAAGGTATTGGTTACATAAAGCGGTTTTTGACGGTATATAATAGAATCATTATAAGTAGAATCTATTTCATATAACATCACATAAATATGCTGCGGTTGTTCAAATTGGAAAGCATCTGTAACACTTCCACTTACACTCAAGGAATCTATATAATCACCTGTAGAAAATAGGTAAGTAAACCTTTCAAGCGGATTCCCTTCAGCATAATCTACAATGGCATTTCCAAAGTTGAAGGAATAAGTAGTATTAGGTTTAAGGGTGTCTTTGAATTCAACACTTATATATTTAGCCGGATAACCCATTGGTTTTATCTCCGGAGCATATTTTAGAGGAGGTGAAATAACAAACTGTTTATTAAGATCCTTGAAAGAAATAAATTCATCAAAGTGAATTTTAATTTTATTTCCATCAAAATTAAGTGAATTAAAGTCAGGCTCAGCACTGATACTTACCGGGGGCAGTACATCTTTTTCTCCTCCTGTGGGTCTACCCACACGAGCACATTTAGCCATAGATAAGAAGGCTATAAAAACAAGTATTAAATTGACTATTTTTTGTTTCATTTCTACTGACAAAATAACAACAAATATTTTTTTAAAAAGCTATACAAATCTTAAAATATTAAGTGTCCTCCGTATAAACCATGGTTGCGATACTAAGTTTAATACCGGGCGTTTTAAATAGTTCATTACTACATGCTTCAATGGTGGCGCCTGTGGTAAAAACATCATCTATTAAAAGTACATGTTTTTTCTTTAGTAAAATATCATTTTCCAAATGAAAACGTTCATTCATTTTTTCAAATCGACGAAAACGATCTTTTGTGGTTTGGCTCATGGAACTTGCCACTTTAATAAGCACATCTTCATAAACTGGAATATTCAATTTTTGGGATAATTCTTTTGCATAATAACTGAGTTGATTATATCCACGTTTTCGCTGCTTTTTTGGATGTAATGGCACCATGACTATGCCATCAAGTTGCTGAAAGCGTTTTGAATCTTTTATATTTTGCCCCATTATTCTTCCAAAAAAAGCGCCTACATCTTGTCTGTTTTGATACTTCAATGCATGAATTAATTTTTGAACTTTCCCCTTTTTTCTAAAATACAGAAGAGAGGTAGCCGCCTGTATAGGGACTCTTCCGGCTAACTTTTTTTCAAGAGAATTGAGCGGATGCGAACAAAAGTCTGTTTTGGGTAAATCTACCAAACAAAATGTACACAATATATATTCATGTTCAACTAAATTTCTACCACAGGTTATACAAGTATCAGGATAAAAAATAGTAGCCATATTTTTTATATAATTTTTCAAAGGCAAAATTTTATAAATGATTGAATTTCAAATAACCAAATAATATTATAAATTTGCAAATCTTTTATTATGTCTTCTAAATTAAACATCTACTCATGAATCAAGTTTCCCCAAAATCGGATGTATTTAATAGAAATACCAATCCTGCGACAAAATCTAATTCTAAAGTTATAATCATATTATCAATTCTTTTGGCATTGTTAGCTATTTTTGCTGTCCAAAATTATTTGAAAAATAAAAAATATGAAGCTAATCTATTAGAGGAAAAACATCAAATTGAAACAAACCTAAATGATAAAATTCGGGAATTAGATACTGCTCTTGAAACAAATACCGTCATGGAGGCAGAGCTTGTAGAAGCCAGAAAAAATTTATTGATTTTTAAGGATTCTGTTACCAATCTAAAAACTTTAAATTCAAAAGTAATCCGAAGGTATAAAAACATGTTGGCAGATTTGGAGAAAACAAACAAAAGACTTCTTAAAAAAACGGACTCTTTACAGCTTCTCAACTACTCTCTTTCTGTAGAAGTTGATAGCGCTCAAGCTAAAATTGTCAAACAATCAGAAACTATTTCAAAACAAATTCAATCAAATGATAGCTTAACTACTCAAAATACAACACTTACTAAAATAGTTAACAAAGGTGCTGAAATAAAAATCAGTAATGTAGGTAGCATAGCCATGAAAGAAAGAAATAATGGCAAACTTGTGGAGACAAATAGAGCTAGAAGAACTGATGCTGTTAGAACGGCTTTCTTAGTCAGAGAGAATAATATTTCTGAACCCGGCACTAAAACTGCGTATATCATTATTCAAAAAGCTGACGGTACAGTTATAGATGCCAAAGGATCATTTAACGATACAGAAAACAATCAACTTGATTATACTGACAAAACAGATTTTGACTATCAAAACGATGATTTAGAAGTAATAACAGTAAGCCCCATCATAAGTGATTTGACAGAAGGAACTTACTATATTAAAATTTATGTTGATGGCAAACTCTTGGGAAACACTACAATAGACCTTAAATAATTATAAAATTTACATATATTCGCGTAATATCTGTTTTTTTTAATGTTACAAACTTAATATTTACCTGACATGTCTTATATTTATGAACCCCAAATTGAAGAAGAAGACGATGGGTATTCGATTCCAAAAATATTAGTAGCCGTTTTATTACTCGTCTTGATAGGAGCTGGTATATACATTTACTATCAGCAAAAAAAATTAAAAACATCTGTCACTTATCTACTTGATTCCAAAAAACAAGTGGAAAAAGAACTAAATGAAATGATCGAGAAATACAATCTCGCCATTGAAGACAATTCTGATCTTGAAGGTGATCTTAAAGATGAAAGAGATAATATCATCCGTTTTAGAGATTCAATAAAAAGATTAGGTAAAGACGATTTTGGAGAATTATCAAATTACCAAAAATCACTCTCTAAATTTCGTGAATCCAGTGCCATACAATTTGACAATCCTATTACTATTAATTCAGAAAAAAAAGATACTCTGCAAGATGGAGACAATGAAGTAATAGATGTACCTAGTACCAATGATTCTGAAAATAATAATCAAATTAATCAAACTGTAAATAAAAAATCCAACACAACTTCAAAGCCTAATACTAAAAATAAAGAAGACATTATTTCAAAGGAGTCATTAAATACTGAAATCGCTGATAATGAAACAAATGATTCAGCAACCCCTTTAAATAATGATGATTCAGCAACTAAAAATGACATCTCCAATGAATCATCAGTAGCCGAAAATAAATCTACCGCGGCACTTCAGAACCCTCCTAAAGGAGTCACAACCTCTTTTTACAAAGTAGAAGTTCCTCCTACTTATCCCGGATGCAAAGGTAACGCAGCAGAAAGGAAAGATTGCTTCTCAAAAAAAGTGAAAAGACATTTTGCCAGAAAATATAATGCTTCCTTGGTGGAAGATTTAGTATTACCGAAGGGCCAACAAAAAATTTGGATCAATTTTGACATTGATAAAAATGGTAATGTAACAAATGTAAAAGCTAGAGGCCCACATGAGATACTTGAACGAGAAGCTATAGAAACCGTAAAGAAGTTGCCAAAGATGATTGCAGCTACCCAAAATGGTAGAAACGTAGATGTTAATTATACAGTGCCCATTATTTTAGTATCTGAATAAAAATCTATAAAACTTATTTCTTATTGCAAATTGTCCACCAAAAAAAATTTATTTCTTGCAGTAGCTTTATTACATTTGCGGCATGACAAATACTAATGATTCTTTTAAGAAAGTAATATCGCATGCCAAAGAATACGGATATGTGGTTCAATCAAGTGAGATTTATGACGGCTTAGGTGCCGTTTATGATTATTTGCAAAATGGAGTAGAACTCAAGAATAATATTAAAGAATATTGGTGGAAAGCCATGGTGCAATTACACGAAAATATCTTGGGTATTGACAGTGCTATTTTTATGCACCCCACTACCTGGAAAGCTTCAGGGCATGTCGATGCATTTAACGACCCATTGATTGACAATAAAGATTCTAAAAAAAGGTACAGAGCTGATGTACTTATTGAAGAGCATGCAGAAAAATTACTTCAAAAAGCACATAAAGAAATCAATAAAGCTGCTAAAAGGTTTGGCGATGACTTTGATGAAGAAATGTTCAAAGAGACGAACCCTCGTGTCCAGTCTTATCTCTCCAAAAGAGAGGACATCCTTCAAAGAATGGCAAAACACCTAGATGCCAATGATTTAAATGCAGTAAAAGAATTGATCCTTGAACTGGAAATAGCCTGCCCAATTTCAGGTTCAAAAAATTGGACAGATGTCAAGCAATTCAACCTCATGTTTGGTACCGAAATAGGTGCTTCTGCTGAAAACAGCATGAAACTTTACCTCCGGCCTGAAACTGCTCAAGGTATTTTTGTCAATTTCCTTCAAGTGCAAAAATCGGGGAGAATGAAATTACCTTTCGGTATTGCTCAAATAGGAAAAGCTTTTAGAAACGAAATCGTAGCTCGTCAGTTTATCTTCCGAATGCGTGAATTTGAGCAAATGGAAATGCAATTTTTCATCAAGCCCGGCACCCAACACGAATGGTATGAAAAATGGAAAAAGCGCCGTTTAGCTTGGCACCTTTCATTAGGCTTAGATAAAGAAAATTACCGTTTTCACAAACATGAAAAGTTAGCACACTATGCTGATGCAGCAGCAGATATTGAATTTAATTTTCCCTTTGGTTTCAAGGAATTAGAAGGTATACATTCACGAACAGATTTCGATTTATCAAGCCATGAAGAACATTCCGGAAAAAAAATACAATACTTTGACAATGATGAAAACAAAAGCTATGTACCTTATGTCATCGAAACTTCCATTGGAGTCGATCGTATGTTTTTAGCCATTTTTTCCAAAGCTTTACAAGAAGAAAGTTTAGAAAACGGTACGACCAGAACAGTCCTTAAACTCCCTGCCATTTTGGCTCCGGTAAAAGTAGCCGTACTTCCACTTATCAAAAAGGATGGTTTGCCAGAAATCGCACATCAAATTATTGATGATCTTAAATGGGATATGAATACCGTCTATGATGAAAAAGATGCCGTAGGACGCCGTTACAGAAGACAAGATGCTGCCGGCACACCCTTTTGCATCACAGTAGATCATCAAACTATTGAAGACCGTACAGTAACTTTGCGATACAGAGATAGTATGGAGCAAAAAAGATTGTCAATAGAGGAACTAAAACCAATATTATTGAATGAAGTTTCAATGAGTAGTTGGTTACAAAGGATGAAGAATTTTACAGACTAAGTTTTTATTAATTTTGGTATACTTTTTCGTCAAAACAAGATAAAAAATCAGAATCCTAATTATTTTTGTAATTTTATCCACCTTTTTTAATCTGTTTTATGCAATATAAAACCCAAAAAAAGGTTTCAATAGTTAGAATATTTTAAAAAACAGAACATTGAAAAAAATACTGGGCATATTAATCGTAAGTTTTTTGTTTATCACCTCCTGTTCTACCAAAAAAAACACCTTTGTCAATCGTACATATCATAGCATTACGTCTAAGTTCAATGTTTTATACAATGGAAATGTAGCACTCGAAGAAGGTAAAAAACAATTGGCTGCCACCTATAAAGACAATTATTGGGAAGTACTGCCTATAGAACCTTTGGAATTAAAAGAAAAAGAAATTGAAGTAAAAATTCCGGAAGATTCAGAAACCGAAGAAGAGAATACCCATAAAACACCTTTTGAAATTGCTGAAGAAAAAGCTGTTAAAACAATCCAAAAACACGGGATGAATATTTATGGAGAAGAGCATAATCCTCAAACCGATGATGCCTACCTCCTTTTAGGAAAAGCCCGATACTATTCACAACGATTTGTGCCTGCTTTGGAAGCATTTGATTTTTTATTGCGAAACTTTCACAATGAAAATATGACCAACGAGCTACGAATTTGGAAAGCCAAAACCCAAATCCGTTTACAAAATGATGAACGTGCTATCAAAACATTAGAGAATATGATTCGCTATGATGATATCGATGGCGCAACCAAAGAGGAAGCACACACAGCCCTAGCGATGGCTTATCAATCAATAGATAGTTTAAGTTTAACCATCAATCAACTTAAGCATGCTACTTTTACAAATTATGATAAAGAACAGCATTTTAGAAATTTGATGGTATTGGGGCAACTTTATCGATTAGAAGGAAAAATAGACTCTTCAAATGCTGCCTTTCAGAGAATTAAAGAAGCTAAAAAAGCACCTTATATTTATAAAATGAATGCCTATTTCGAACAGGCAAAAAACATCAATGACAGTACTGATTATAAAACACTTCAAGAAGAACTGGCACATCTAATTAAATTATACGAGCATAAAAATTACTTAGATAAACTTTATTATTACACAGCGCTGATGGATTTTAGAGATGGTAATGACACATTAGCTTTGACAAACTTGACTCGTTCTACTCATGCGCAGGGGGCTGAAATGCACCAAATGAGCCTGGCCTATGAAAAACAAGGAGATTATTTTTTCAATAAAGCTAAATTTATTGAGGCAGGGGCTTATTATGACAGTTTGCTGGCAGCCGAGTCAAAAGTAAACACTAAAAGAATCCGAAAAATTAAACGAAAAAGGAAGAGTCTGGATGAGGTCATTGCTTTTGAAAAAACAATCATTAAAAACGATAGCATCTTAAATTTAGTGGCACTAAGCCCGGAAGAAAGAACAGCCTTTTTTGAAGCACATATAGAAAAACTAAAAGAAGCTGAAAGAAAAGCAGCTATACAGAAAGAAAATCAAGAAAGATCAAATGCTGGAGGTGGTGGTACTATCAATGAAAATATGGAAACCTCTTCAAGTGGTACTTGGTATTTTTACAACTCACAAACGGTCGGTTTTGGTATTGGAAATTTCCAAAGAGTTTGGGGCAACCGAAAACTGGAGGACAACTGGAGGCTCTCAAATAACTCAAATAATATTAATATACCAGGCAAAATAGCGGATCAAGAAACCGGAATGACAGATCAGATGATGGCGGAGAAAGAAAAACTTTATGACATAAATTATTACCTGGACAAAATACCTTCTGACCCCAAAAAAATAGCCCAATTAGAAGAAGAAAATAGCAATGCCAGATTCCAACTTGGATTGATTTACAAAGAACAATTTCAAAAATATGATCTGGCAGCAGAAAGATTAGAAAAAAATCTGGCTAATAAACCCATAGAAAAACAGATTTTACCGGCAAAATATCATTTGTATAGAATTTATGAAAAAACAGGAAATCCTAAAAAAGAGCAAATCAAACAAGAGATACTCACAGAATATCCCGATTCAAAATTGGCTCAACTTATTGATAATCCCCAAAAATTAGCAGATAACGAAGCTTCCGAACCTGAAAAACACTATGAAGAAGTTTATTGTGATTATGAGTTTATGCATTACCAAAGTGTCTTAGATCAATGTAACAATGCCATCAGTAAATATAAAGATGATCCCATTGAACCTAAATTTGAATTACTAAAATCTTATGCTATATATAAATTAAATGGTAAAGATGCTTTTAAAGAAAATTTAGAATTTGTAGTGGCTAACTTTCCTAAAACAGAAGAAGGTATACACGCACAAGAAATGCTAGACTATTTAAATGGAATCAAAAGACCTGAACAAGCAGAAGTATCAAATAATATTGTTCTACCTGGCAGGAAAAGTGAATCCGGAAATAAAGGCACATTGCCAAGAGCAACTAGTAATACCGGTAAACAAAATCAGCAAAACAGAAAATCCGGAAAAACTGGAAAAACAAAAGGAAATAGAGGAAATAGGGCGAATCAAAACACAAATACCAACCAAAACTCTGGTAATATAAGCCCTAATGCTCAAAGTTTAAAAGGACAATAACATATATTAGCTAACCAAAAAACCCCATTATAATGTTTTCTAAAAAAGAATCCACTACAAGCACTCAAAGCCAAAGAAATTTAATTGGCCATGGCACTGAATTTAACGGTGATATTATTTCAAATGGCGATTTTCGAATAGATGGAAAAATTGAAGGTAATATCAAAACAAATGGAAAACTTTTTATCGGTAAAGAAGGTTTCATATCTGGTACAATTGACTGTAAAAATGCTGATATTGAAGGACATTTTTCCGGTAAAATAATATGCAAAGGCACGTTAAACTTAAAAACTACAGCTGTGATAGAAGGAGAAGTCTATCTCGAAAAATTATCTGTAGAACCAGGTGCAGTATTTAATGCAAGTTGTAGTATGAAAGGTGTAAAAGAGCTGAATAAGAATAATGAAAAAGAATCAAAAGAAAAATCAGCTTCCTAAATTTGTAAGCCTTACCGGAGTGGCTTTTCAAATGGGTGTTACCATTTATTTAGCTGCATTTTTTGGAAGAAAACTAGATGAAAAGTATCCTAATGAAAAGAATTATTTCACCATTTTTTTAACGCTGCTGGGTGTCGCTATCTCTATTTTTATCACGATCAAACAATTAAATAATTTAAATAAGAATTGACTAAAAAGCTTTTCCCTTTTACATGGATATTCCTTGGAGTTATGTTAGCTGCATACATCGTACAGCGATATCTATTTCAATTTGAGCAGGACAAATTGTATTTAACAAGTGCGTA
>JANTFO010000047.1 GCA_024763365.1 Flavobacteriaceae bacterium | reverse complement strand
TTAATTCTTAATTCTTAATTCTTAATTCTTAATTCTTAATTCTTAATTCTTAATTCTTAATTCTTAATTCTTAATTCTTAATTCTTAATTCTTAATTAACCCTCTCATCACTCATAATTACACCATCTTTTAATCTAATAATCCTATCAGTCATATGTGCTATATCATCCTCATGGGTTATAACTAAAACGGTAATTCCTTCTTCGTTTATATCTCTTAGTAGATTCATTAACTCTTTTGAAGTCTTTGAATCCAGTGCTCCTGTCGGTTCATCAGCTAAGATTAATTTTGGTTCTCCAACTAATGCTCTGGCAACAGCTACTCTTTGTTTTTGTCCTCCTGATAATTCATTTGGCAAGTGGTGTGCCCAGTTTTTTAGTCCTACATTATCTAGATACTCCATAGCTTTTTTATTTCTGTCAGAACGTTTCATTCCTTGGTAGTAAAGGGGTAAGGACACATTTTCCAAGGCATTTTTATAATTGATCAAATTAAATGACTGAAAGATAAAACCCAGAAACTTGTTTCGCAGAATAGCTGCTTTTCTTTCATCTAAATTTTTAATTGGTTCATTATTAAGAAAATAAGAACCTTTATCGTGTGTATCTAAAAGGCCAATGATATTCAAAAGTGTAGATTTACCGGAACCTGAAGCCCCCATAATGGAGACAAATTCACCTTCTTTGACTTCTAAATCTAAACCTTTCAATACGTGTAGTGAAGTTTTCCCCATTGGGTAAGATTTGTGTAATCCTTTGATGTCAATGACTAAATTATCCTTCATATTTAATACTTTTACCCGATGAAAATTCCTGAAGACAAATCGATCATTTTCTTTGATGGTGTCTGTGTTTTGTGTATTTGGTCTGTTCTATTTATATTGAAACGTGATAAAAATAATCGCTTCTTATTTTCTACACTACAATCTGACGTAGCAAAGCAGTTTTTGTTACAGAATGATGCCAAAATTATTCATAAAGACAGCATTGTCTTATTTAAAAATAAAAAAATATATACTGCTTCAACTGCAGTACTAATAATTTGTAAAGAATTAGGTAAGTGCTGTATGTTTACACAAATATTTTGGGTCATCCCAAAATCATGGAGAGACCAACTTTATGTTTATATCGCTAGGAAACGCTATAAATGGTTTGGAAAAAAAGATGCCTGTATGATTCCTACTCCAGAAGAAAAGCAGAAGTTTTTATAATATCACTTTACCTCTTCATAATAGTCATCCCATTCTTTAGGTTTAGGTTTATGTATTTTATCCAAAGACTTGGCTACGAGTAAAGAAACCGTTGCATCACCTGTCACATTGATAGTTGTGCGAAGCATATCTAAAGGTCTATCTACTGCAAATATCAAAGCCAAGCCAATAGCAAGCAGATCAGATGGAAATCCTATAGCATCTAATACAATGATCAACATAACCATCCCGGCACCCGGCACAGCTGCGGATCCTATTGAAGCCAACAAAGCAGTTAAAACTATCGTAAGTTGATTGCTAAAAATAAGGCCCTCTGGCCATAATACTTGCATGATAAATACAGCTGCTACTGCCTGATACAAACTGGTACCATCCATATTTATCGTAGCACCTACAGGCAAAACAAAACTACTCACCTCTTTATCTACACCCAGATGTTCTTCAACACGTTCCATAGTGACCGGTAAGGTCGCTGCACTAGAACTGGTGGAAAATGCTAATAATTGGGCCGGAGCTATTTCTTTTAAAAACCATATTGGATTTTTCTTAACGATCAATAAGACAAAGAGACTATACAAAATAATCATCAGAAACAAACCCAAAACTACTACACCTGCATATCGTAATAAAGCTAATAAAATATCAGAATCATCAGCGGTGACAACAACAGTTGCCAACAAGGCAAAAACAGCAATTGGTGCCGTCAGCATAATAAGATCTACCATTTTTAAAATTACTTCATTAAGCGAATCAAAAAAACTTTTTAAAGGTTTAGCCGCCTTCTCCCCAATTAGCAGCAAACTGATTCCCATGAAAATAGCCAAAAATATTACTTGTAACATCAGGCGATTCTCACTCATAGATTTAATGGCATTCTCAGGAACCATATCCACAATAAACTGTAAAGGGCGGGCTTGTTTTTGAGTTTGAGCTTCTTGAAGCTTGCTGTTAATCTGTGTGTTTTGAGCATAAGTATCTCTCAGTTTTACTACTGTTTCTTGTGTTATACCATTACCAGGCTTAAATATATTGACTAAAGACAAACCCAATGAAATAGCAATTACAGTAGTAATTATGTAAATGAGCAGTGTTCTTAATCCCATATTTCTAAATTTGGAGATTTCTTTTAGGTCAGAAATTCCTTTGATCAAAGAAGCTAAAATTAAAGGTACAGCTATAAGTTTCAACAATTTGACAAATATTACACCAAAAGGCTCAACCCAATCTTTAATAAAATCAGTTCCCCAAGAAAAACTACTCATAAGGACTCCAAATAGGATCCCCAATATCATACCGGTCATAATCTGCCAGTGCAAGGCTATTTTTTTCATAAATAATACTATAATAGAAGTAATATTTACAAATGTAAGCTTTTGATAGATTTTGGAATAGAAATTGTTAAAACTGGTATATAAAATTGTATATTGCAAAAGTTATATTAACCCATAAAATAAAAAATATGTCAGGAATTTTAGACTTACTTAACAGCCCTATGGGCAAAACATTAATCAGTGGTGCCGGCAAACAGTTAGGCATTGGTGATCAAAAAGCGGGTTCTGCTATGCAGACAGCATTACCTTTAATATTAGGAGCCATGAAAAACAATGCTTCCGGAGATAGTGCAAGTGGATTGTTAAAAGCTTTAGGTGACAATAAACACGATGGTAGTATACTAGACAATCTTTCAGATATACTTGGAGGTAGTAATATCAATGATGATGTACTTCAAGATGGTGCTGGTATTTTAGGCCATGTATTTGGTGGTAAACAGGAGAATGTTGCAGCTGCAGTTGGGAAAAGTAGTGGATTGGATCTTAACAGTGCCATGAGTATTCTTAAAGTAGCGGCTCCATTTATCATGGGATATTTGGGCAAGCAAAAAAGAACTCAAAACATAAGCGATACCAGTGGACTTGAGGGTCTTTTAGGAGGTATGTTAGGAAATGATTCACAAACAAATCAAAGTTTAGTGAATAGATTGTTAGACGCTGATGGTGACGGAAGTATTATTGATGACGTTGCCGGAATGCTGTTGAGTGGTGATAAGAAAAAAGGAGGTTTAGGTGGATTATTAGGAGGGCTTTTTGGAGGTAAGTAAACCCCAAAAAATTAAAACCATAGAAAAAAGCCGGCTGTAATGCAGCCGGCTTTTTTCTATGGTAAAAACTTACTTTTTAAGCTAATTTAGCTATATGTTTAACTAACTCAGATTTTAGGTTTGCTGCTTTATTTTTGTGTATTACTTTATTCTTTGCCAATTTATCAAGCATTGATTGTACTTCCACAAACTTTTCTTCAGCTTTCTTTTTATCAGATAACTCACGTAAATCACGAATGGCATTACGTGTAGTTTTATGCTGATATTTATTACGCAAACGTCTGGTTTCGTTTGATCTGATTCTCTTTAATGCTGACTTATGATTTGCCATAATACTATTTTAGAATTATTAAAAGAGGTTCATTAATATGATTTCACCTCTTATTTAGTAGCCCGTAGGGGAATCGAACCCCTCTTACCAGGATGAAAACCTGGCGTCCTAGCCGATAGACGAACGGGCCATAACATTTTCTTTTTAAAGCGAGTGCAAAAATACAACTATTTTTTGCTCTGCAAAATTTTTCTAATTTTTTTTAATATGCTTTAGCAAATAGCACCCTCCTATTTGATACTTTACCGGAATACACACAAGTCCCAACTTCTTCTTTACTGTTAAGTGGAATACATCTTAAAGTAGCTTTGGTCAATTCTTTAATCTTTTTCTCAGTTTCAGTGGTACCATCCCAATGTGCTGAAATAAAACCTCCTTTTACTTCAAGCACTTCTTTAAATTCTTCAAATGTGTCTACCTCTGTAACGTGTGAATCTCTAAATGATTTGGCTCTGGCAAAAAGGTTTTCTTGAATTTCTTTTAATAGATTTTTCACAAAACTTGTTAGGTTTTCAAGAGATATAATTTCTTTTTTCAAAGTATCACGACGTGCCACTTCTATACTCTTGTTTTCAAGATCTCTTGGACCCATGGCCAATCGAACCGGTACGCCTTTTAATTCATATTCTGCGAATTTCCATCCGGGTTTGTGTGTAGTACGATCGTCATATTTCACACTTATTCCTACTGCTCTTAATTCTTTTGATAATTCATTAACCTTAGCTGTGATTTGATTTAATTGTTCTTCATTTTTATAAATAGGAACTATCACCACTTGAAAAGGAGCTAAATTGGGTGGTAAGACCAATCCGGCATCATCAGAGTGTGTCATGATTAATGCACCGATAAGTCTCGTAGTAACCCCCCAGGAAGTTGCCCAAACATAGTCTAAACCTCCTTCTTTGGTAGCAAATTTCACATCAAAAGCCTTGGCAAAATTTTGTCCTAAAAAATGTGATGTCCCGGCTTGCAATGCTTTTCCATCTTGCATTAAAGCTTCGATGGTAAATGTTTCAAGGGCCCCGGCAAATCGTTCATTTTCTGTCTTAACACCTTTAATTATTGGAATAGCCATAAAGTCTTCTGCAAAACGCGTGTACACTTCATGCATTTTTTCGGCTTCCTCTAAAGCTTCTTCATAGGTAGCATGTGCTGTATGACCCTCCTGCCATAGAAACTCGGCTGTGCGTAAAAACAATCTGGTTCGCATTTCCCACCTTACTACATTGGCCCATTGGTTAATCAACAAAGGCAAATCTCTATATGATTGCACCCAATTCTTGTACGTATCCCAAATAATAGTTTCTGAGGTAGGCCTTACGATAAGCTCTTCTTCTAACTTGGCACTTTCGTCAACTACAATTCCTTTACCTGTTTCATCATTTTTCAAGCGATAGTGAGTTACTACAGCACATTCTTTAGCAAATCCTTCTACATGGCTGGCTTCTTTGCTAAAAAAGGATTTAGGTATAAACAAAGGGAAATAGGCATTTTGATGTCCGGTTTCTTTAAACATTCTATCTAATTCAGCTTGCATTTTTTCCCATATAGCATAGCCATAGGGTTTGATGACCATCATTCCTCTTACAGCAGAATTCTCAGCCAGATCCGCTTTAATAACCAGTTCATTATACCACTTTGAATAATCCTCGCTTCGTTTAGTTAATTTTTTACTCATGGTTTGTAGTTGGCATAAAATTTGTGTATATTTGATTGATTTTTAGATGGCAAATCTAACTAAAATATACTACTTACCATTAAAATATTTGATTATGAATTTTATAAAATATCTATCCCGAAAAATTTTGATACTACCCGTTATACTAATCATTGCATTATTAGGTAATTCGTGTAGTTCGTCAAAACATACTGTTTATGATGATGGTATTTATGAAAAACCAACCCAAAAGGTCATTGTCAAAGAAATAGTTGTTGAGAAGGAAGGAGCTCAAGAGAATTATTTTGCTAAAGAGCTTGATAAATATAATGATATAGAGGAAGCAGAAATCTTTATAGATGAAGAGTCTTATTCTGATTCTGACAATAATGAAGATGTTTACGACAATGCAGCCTGGGGTTATGATACTGAAGATGTGGATGTTACTTACCATGTTAATTATAATTGGTATCATCCATATCACAATCCGGGTTATTGGGGATATAACTGGGGATACTATTCTTGGTACTACCCAAGTTATTATTACAGGCCTTGGTCTTATTATTCATACTATGGCAACCCATATTATTATGGAGGATATTATAGTCCTTATTATTATGGTTATGGCTATGCCTACAACCCATATTCTTATGGTTATGGCTATTACAATCCATATTACTATGGAGGTTATGGATATAATGCATACAACCACCATTACAACACAAATCCTAATATATACTATGGCAGAAGATATGCTTATGCCAATAAGATGAACAATGGTAAAAGCCTAAGCAGAAGTGTTGCTTCAAGAACGGTTAACAGAAGAGGATCTGTCATAAGAGGTAGTGGTAATGTTTCTGATCAATACCGTAGGGGTGGACCTGTTCGTACCGAAGAGGACTTTAACAATACTCAAAATAGACGTCAAGTAGATACATCAAAATACAGAACTCAAAGAAATAATACTTATAGAACAGCTCCAAGAAATACTAATACTCAACGAACTACATCGCCCACTCGTAGAGAAAACACACGGACAAATAACACAAACTCACGAAATAATACTGAAACAAGAACTCAGCGAACTTCAAGCAAAAACAATAACAGAGGTACACGAAACAATACTTCACGTACACAAAGTAGAAGTTATAATTCCGGCTCTAGTTCAAACAATAGTAGAAGCAGTGGTTCTTCTACCAGTAGAAGTTCTTCAGGGACATCAAGCAGATCAGGTTCTTCAAGCTCTTCTGGAAGAAGTTCTTCGAAAAGTGGACGTAGATAAACTTTTGTAAAACAACTTTAAAATCTAAGTTCCCTTCACAACGGACTTAGATTTTTTTTGAAATTTTTTAAAAATATAATTGATCTAAAATGAAAAAAATTCTTTTGACAGGTGCCTTGATGCTAAGTTTAATCAGTTTTTCTCAATATCTACAATACGAAAATCTAGGTATCCTTTTTTACGAAGAAAATCAATTGAGTTCTGCACGGTCTATGGGTATGAAAAATGCTTTTGGGGCATTAGGCAGCGACTTTAGCGCAGGAAATATCAATCCTGCCGGAAATGCGGTAAGTAATAATTCACAATTTGGATTCACCTTAGTCAATGAAAGTTTTTCCAATAAAGCTAGTTTTTACCAAAATGATGTTCAGACCGACAGTAATAGTTTTAATTTAAACCAACTAGGAGTACAATTAGTGTTTGAAAGTGAAAATAAAGAATCAGATGTATCAAAGTTAAGTTTAGGCGTTAACTACAACATCACTAACCATTATAATAATCACTGGCTTGCAGAAGGAAAAGGCGAGCCAAGTATATTTTACAACCCTGACTCAAGTATAGCATACGTTGAAGTTAGTAATCAAAGTTTTGATCGTTATACATCTGGACATCAGTCCAAATTGAGTTTTTCAATCGCAACAGAATATCTTAATGGGCTCTACATAGGGGCTTCTTTAAACACCTATAATTTACATTTTCTGGAAGATAACGAAAGATTTGAAAGATCAAATGATTCGGGGGATAATTATGTGGAGATCTTTGAAAATTTCTGGCAGGAGATAGATGGTAATGCTACATCATTTAGTTTTGGTTTTATTAAAAAGATCAATAAAAATTTTAGGGTTGGATTAGCCTACACCACGCCAACCTGGTATAAAATAACAGAAGAATCTAATCTATTTGAAGAAGATGAATATGACGATATAGGATATATTGAAATCAAATACAGTGATGATGAGGAACTTTATATGAACAATTATAACAAAGTACTAACCTATGATTACAAGTTGCGCTTGCCCAGTAAAACTACCTTGAGTACTGCCTATATTTTTAATGATAAAGGCTTAATAAGTGCTGACTTAACTTATAAAAACTTTAAAAATATCCAATTTGATAAAAATGAATTTAGTGACATCAATGGCTATATAGACGAATTGGCTCGCCCAACATACCATGTAAATATTGGCACCGAATGGCGTTTTGATAAAATAAGTATTAGAGGTGGCTATGCCTATGTGATGGACCCTTATAAAGAAGCTTATAATTCTGACAATAAAAATGGATTTGCATTAGGATTTGGCTATAATTTAGGTAGTATTAAACTAGACTTTGCTTATGATTACACTCAAAATACTTCTTTCTACAATCAATACGCCGATCTAAGTTCTATTGGCCTTTATGGAACAGAGTTACAAAATAAAGATCATAAAATAGCGGGTACACTTACCTATAGATTTTAATTTTTTGACGCTTTTCTAAACTTCAATTGGCAAATCGTCTAATTAAATTACTTTTGTCAAAATTATTAAGACGTGTCTAAAAATATTATACCCTATTCTGAATCCGATGAAAGTAAAAAAAAGCAGGTAACCAAAATGTTTGATAACATATCAAACGAATACGACAGGCTTAACCGCATTTTTACTTTTGGAATTGATATTAAATGGCGTAAAAGGCTTATCAAGCTTATTTCTGAAATCAAACCAAACCGAATTTTAGATATAGCTACTGGAACGGCTGATTTGGCAATTATGGCAGCTGAGAACACTAATGCAAAAGAAATCATTGGTGTCGACATATCTGAAGGAATGCTGGTCATAGGTCAAAAAAAAGTTGAACAAAAAAAACTTTCCGATCGAATTCAATTGGTCAAAGCAGATGCTGAAAACCTTAGTTATGCGGATAATTATTTTGATGCTATTAGTGTCGCTTTTGGGGTCAGAAACTTTGAAAACCTGGAAAAGGGTATTCAGGAGATTTATAGAGTTTTAAAACCTGGAGGTCTATTTGTAGTGTTAGAAACTTCTGTCCCTAAGACACCTGTCATTAAGCAGTTGTATTTATTTCATTCCAATTATTTGTTGCCTTTTTTTGGCAAATTATTTTCAAGAGATGCCAAAGCCTACAAGTATTTATCAAATTCAGCAAAAAATTTCCCTTATGGTAAGGAATTCAACAATATTTTAATCCAAAACGGGTTTAATAGTGTAAAAGATAAACCACAGTTTTTTGGAGCATCATGCATTTATGTGGCAAAAAAATTATAACATGAGGATATATGTAAGTCTTATAATATTAGTTTTAATATTAGTTAGTTTTGAAACTCATGCTCAAAGAAGAGGCAAATCAACAAAAGAAAAGGTAGAGTACCTTTCTACTTTTGATATGCAAACACTCCGTTGGGGTTTTTATATGGGGTTCACCTATAATGATTTCAACATCACTTATAAAGAAGATAATTTTCTAGTAAAATCCGAGCCAAATTTGGGATTTAATGTAGGCCTCATTGGCGATTTACGCCTCAATAATAATTTAAACTTAAGGTTAGAACCCGGACTGAATTATAATTCGAGAATTCTAACATTTGTAGACATTCACAGTACTGAAAATATTGAACGTGAAGCTAGTGGCACTTATCTACATGTACCTCTACTTCTTCAATTCAGTGCAAATAGGTTCCATAATTTAAGGCCATACATTGCCGGAGGGGTTTCTTATGATCATAATTTTTCCGGTGGTGGGACAGAAAACACTGGAGATAGTGATAAATTAAGATTGACAAAAAACAACTTTATGTACGAAGTAGGTTTTGGGATGGATTTCTATTTCCACTGGTTTAAATTCTCTCCATCTATTAGAGGCGTATTTGCCATCAATAACGAATTGATCAGAGATGAAAGTGAAAGTCTTGGTGGATACAGTCAATGGACTTCACCTATTGATTATGTTGGGACAAGAGGTATATTCTTACGCTTAACTTTCCAGTAAATTTATTTTCTCATTAATTCACTTAATAAAATAGATGTAGCAGTCGCTGCGTTAAGGCTTTCTACCTTTTGATGCTTGGAAAACTGTGGAATTGTAAGAGGAAGTTTAGTCTTTTCTACTAAAGATGGGCGAATCCCATTACTCTCATTACCAATGATATAAACAGCCTTTTTAGGTAAAGTAGTTTGATAAATATTCTCTCCATTTAAAAGCATACTTACAATTTCTTCTTGTCTGTCATTAATAAATTCCTCTATATCAACATACAAAACTTTCACCCGTGACAAGCTTCCCATACTGGCCTGAACAACCTTCGGGTTATAACAGTCTACAGTGTCTTTGGAACAAATGAGCTGCTCAATGCCAAACCAATCACATAGTCTGATGATAGTACCCAAATTTCCAGGGTCTTGAATATGATCCAAGACTATTTTAATATCCTGTTCTATCATAACTTGATCGTTAGGTAATTCAAATACCCCAATATGGCCACTGGTATGCTTTAGATTACTTATCTTTTTTAGATCATTGATAGACAGATGGCTAATAAGTTCTTTAGGAAAAGCATTTTTTTCAATATTTGCTACATAAATTTGCCGACAGCTATAACTGGAATTTAAAAATTCCTCTATAGTTTTCCTGCCTTCTACCAAAAATAATCCATGCTTATCCCGGTACTTTTTTTGATACAAACTCGTTAGTATTTTAAGTTCATTTTTAGAAACCATAAAAAGTTATATTTTTGAATTATTAAATTGGTTTGTGTGAAATACAATATTACAATTTTTAGTGGGTTAATAGCAATACTATTTTTGGTGTCATCTTGTAAAACCACTAAGTACGTGCCGGAAAACAAATTGTTATTAACTAAAAATATTATTGAAATAAACGGGAATAAAAACACGGAAACCAACTTGACCCCTTATATCATTCAAAAGCCAAATAGCAAAGCTATGGGCTTACCTTTATCTCTTTGGTTTTATAATATGGGGAATGAGAACTATCAAAAAAAATGGGATCAAAAGATTTTGAAGTATGCCGATTCCAGTCATTTTGCTACTAAAGTTTTTTCACTAAAACAAAGCATAGGATGGGCTAACTTCAATAAAAGTTTCAACGAATGGCTGTTCAAAAATGGAGAGGCCCCCATATTTTTAGATACGCTAAAAGCAAATAAAACTCAAAAAACTTTAAAACAATACTATTTAGATCAGGGATACTTTAATTCACACATCAATTATCATATAGATACTCTTTCTGAGAAAAAAGCACAAGTTGTCTATCAAATTGATAAAGGATCGCCTTATAAAATAGATAGTATTTTTACAAATATAGCTTCTCCAGTTATTGATTCACTTTATCAACAGCACAAAACAAAATCATTGATCAAAAAAAACCGGATTTTTAAGAGAGAAATCTTTGAGAATGAGGCAGAAAGGTTAACACAAATTTTTAGAAACTCAGGGGTATTTCACTTTTCTAAATACTCGATTACTTTTAAAGATATTGATTCCACAAGAGCGGATCATCGCACCAATGTTATTATTGATATTGCAGACAGATTAATCGAATTGGAAGATACACTTATTGCTGTATCTTATGAAATTTCAAAGATCAAAGAAGTAAACGTCTATACAGATTACTCCTACACGAAAAAAAACCTCCCTATTAAGAATACTATTAAATACAAAAATATTCAATTTTTATCCTATGATGACCTGAATTTTAAACCTGAAATATTATACAGATATATTCTTCTTAAACCGGGAAATATTTATAGTGACAAGAATAACATGCTGACTCGAAATTACTTAAATGGCTTATCAATTTTTAAATCTCTCAGAATTGAATATGAAGAAATAGCGAACCATGAATTACAAGCAAATATTTACTTAACACCTTCTAAAAGATATGGACTAAAACTGGAAGCCGAGTTTATACACTCTAATCAGAAACCTTTTGGTTTATCAGGAAAAGCAACTTTAAATAACAAAAATACTTTCCATAGAAATGAAGTTTTTGAAATAGGTTTACAAGGCTCCTTTCTTAACAGTGCAGAAATTAGTGATGGGAAATTTATCAACGCATGGGAAATAGGGGTTGATGCTTCTTATAAAATACCTCGATTCTTTTTACCTTTCAGTAAAAACCTTACTTTTTTAAAAAATACATCACCTACCACAATATTTACACTTGGAACAAGTCTCCAAAAGAATGTAGGACTTGACAAACAACGTTTTACATTCATTGCAGCCTATGATTGGACAAGGAACAGGAAATACCAACACACTTTCGAACTATTAAATGCACAGTTTATCAATAATTTAAACGTAAATTCTTTTTTCAATATCTATAAATCTGAATTTAGAAAATTGGAAAATATCAGAGATGCGTACTTTCCGGATTATTTGGAACTTTCCGAAAATAATGCAACAACTTTTGTCCAAGAAAGCTTGAATGATACTAACTTTGCTCTAACGGAACCAGAAGCCTATCGAGAAGTTAAAAATGTTGAAAAACGTTATGATATTATCACAGAAAACTCATTAATCCCTGCTATTTCATATCAGTTTACTTATAATAATCAGGTAAACTTCAACGATTATGATTTTTCATTTTTCAAAGCACAAATCACTTCATCAGGTGTGTTAGCTTCAAAATTAGCAAAAGAAAAGAATGAAAACAATATCAAACAAATACTTAATACAAATATTGCCCAATTTATCAAGATAGACTTTGATTATAGAAAACATTGGCTATTAAAGTACAATAATGTATTGGCTTTCAGAGCCAACATTGGCTATGCACTTCCTTATGGCAATTCTTCATCATTACCATTTAGCCGCAGTTATTTTGCTGGTGGACCCAATGATATTCGAGCCTGGAAAATATATGAATTAGGGCCTGGAAGTGAAAACAGTGGATTAGAATTTAATGTCGGTAATTTTAAGCTAATGAGTAATATTGAGTACAGATTTGACATTATTCGAGGTTTTAAAGGGGCACTTTTTGCAGATGCTGGTAATATTTGGGATACGACCAATTCAGAAATAACTTCCAGTGAAGCCAAGTTCAATAATCTAAATTCACTAACTAAAATTGGTATAGGCAGTGGTTTTGGTATACGTTATGATTTTAGTTTTTTGGTTCTCAGAGGAGATTTAGGTTTTAAAACTTATGAACCTTACCTCACGACCGATAACAAATGGTTTCAAAATTACAATCTTAAAAATTCAGTATTTAATATAGGTATTAATTATCCGTTTTAGCGTTTAAACTCAACTAATAAAAACGACACATTTGACTCATAAATAAATAGTACTTTTGTTTAAAATAAAAACAACATAATATTATGTCTTCAACAATCAAACCCGGCGTCAATACAGGAAATCAAGTTCAGGAAATATTTAAATTGGCCAAAGCCAAAGGTTTTGCCTTACCAGCAGTAAATGTAGTAGGTTCTAATACGATCAATACAGTTATGGAAACTGCCAGAGACCTTAATGCCCCGGTCATTATTCAATTTTCAAATGGGGGCGCCCACTTTAATGCTGGCAAAGGTTTATCGAATGACCATCAAATGGCTGCTATAGCGGGAGCAGTCACAGGAGCCAAGCATGTTCATCATTTAGCAGAAAAATATCAAATCCCTGTTATATTACATACAGACCATTGTTCAAAATCAAAATTACCATGGATTGATGGTTTATTAGCGGAAGGTGAAGCCTATTATAAAACACATGGCAAACCACTTTATAGTTCTCACATGATAGATCTTTCTGAAGAGCCTATTGAAGAAAACATTAAAATTTGTAAAAAGTATTTGGCACGTATGCATAAAATTGACATGACCTTGGAAATTGAATTGGGTATAACCGGCGGTGAAGAAGATGGCGTGGACAATACTGATGTTGACAATGCTAAACTTTACACTCAACCCGAAGAAGTGGCTTATGCTTACGAAGAATTGATGAAAGTGAGTCCCAATTTTACCATTGCAGCCTCGTTTGGTAATGTACATGGGGTATACAAACCGGGTAATGTGGTTTTAACACCCAAAATTCTTGATAATTCTCAAAAACACATAGAAGAAAAATTCAAAACCGAAAAGAATCCAGTTGATTTTGTATTCCACGGTGGATCAGGTTCTAGCTTGGAAGAAATTCGTGAAGCTATCTCTTATGGTGTGATTAAAATGAATATTGATACCGATTTGCAATATGCCTTTATGACAGGTATTCGGGATTATATGAAAGAATTTAACGACTATTTGCAAGGCCAAATAGGAAATCCTGAAGGTGATGATGTTCCAAACAAAAAATATTATGATCCCAGAAAGTGGCTCAGAAAAGGAGAAGAGACCTTCAAAGAAAGACTTAAAAAAGCCTTTGAAGACCTAAACAATATTGACACTTTATAAAAACCGAATAAGTTTTTGTAAATTGCCAATAGATTTTTTATAACCTCAAAAAAGCAAATTCAAAAAAATTTGCTTTTTTTGTCCAACTTAATTCTTTATTTATGACTTCTTGGTTTAAACGTGACACAAAAAAAATAGTAACGCCCACAGAGGAAAAAAAGAATATCCCTCAAGGTATTTGGTACAAATCACCCAACGGTATTATCATCGATACTGAAGAATTAAAACAAAACCTTTATGTTAGTCCTGAAGACGGATATCATGTTCGTATTGGCAGCAAAGAATACTTTGAAATTTTATTGGATGACGACAAGTATAAAGAACTTAATCCAAAGATGAAATCAAAGGACCCGCTAAAATTTGTGGACACAAAACCTTACAAAGAGCGCCTGGAGAAAGCTTATGAAACAACTAATCTTAACGATGCTATAAGAACTGTTGTAGGTAAATCAATGGGGAAAGATATTGTCATTGCTGCTATGGATTTTTCTTTTATTGGAGGCTCTATGGGAAGTGTTGTAGGTGAAAAATTTACACGTGCGGCAGACTATGCATTAAAACATAAAATTCCCTTTTTATCTATTTCTAAATCTGGTGGGGCTCGAATGATGGAGTCTTCCTTATCATTAATGCAATTGGCTAAAACTTCCGCTAAATTAGCTCAGTTAGATGATGCCAAAATCCCTTATATTTCATTATTAACCGATCCAACTACCGGTGGAACCACCGCTTCGTTTGCTATGTTGGGTGATATTAATATTGCCGAACCAAATGCATTGATAGCATTTGCCGGGCCACGTGTTGTTAAAGACACCGTAGGTCATGACCTGCCTAAAGGCTTTCAGCGCTCAGAATTTGTGTTGGAGCACGGTTTTTTAGATGCTATTTATGAAAGAAAAGATCTTAAAAAAATGATTAACAGATACATCGATTTGATTTTAAATCAACCTCTACGCAAGGAAGAAAAAAAGGAGCTTGTATAAGCTCCTTTTTTAATGATTATATTTATTCTTTACAAATAAATCGTAAATGAATTTCCTTCAGGCCCTGTATAAATAGCTTCATTATCACAGGTACCATCTCCAAAGTTCAAAGTACTTTCGTAACCATCATGTGTAAATGTGATAACACCTTCTACAATATAGTGACATGTCATTTTTCTAACCAGTGTAGTAGTTACTTCACCAGAATTAATAACACCATTTGAAAATGTAGTGGTCCAATGACCGGTAATATGAAATACATTATCTGTCCAATCTCCACTACCCATACCGGTAACCCATTCTCTCTCTCTTTCAGCTACACGCTGTGCACTGTTCCCATCCGGCCAGGTAACCGTAATATCACTAGTAAAAGTAGCTGTAGGGTTGCCATTATTTCCAAACATTTCGCGTACAACAGTTCCCCCTCCATCAATATCTTTACCATTGAATTTAAAATCATCCTCAAA
>JANTFO010000046.1 GCA_024763365.1 Flavobacteriaceae bacterium | reverse complement strand
GGTATTCAAACCAATATTGAGAATATAGGTTTGGAAGAAGTTGGTATTTTGACTGATAAAAGAAAGGTACTCGTCAATGATTTTTATGAAACTAATATCAAAGGTTATTTTGCCATAGGCGATGTGGTTCATGGCCCTGCCTTGGCACATGTGGCTTCTGCAGAAGCGATCACTTGTGTAGAAAAAATGGCCGGATTAGACACCCAAAAAATTGATTATGACAATATTCCGGCTTGTACTTATACCCAGCCTGAAATTGCCAGCGTAGGGATGACAGAAGAGCAGGCCAAAGAAAAAGCTTATGAACTTAAAGTAGGAAAGTTCCCATTTACTGCTTCCGGCAAAGCCAAAGCTGCCGGTACTCCCGATGGTTTTATCAAGGTGATCTTTGACGCCAAATACGGTGAACTCCTCGGTTGCCACATGTTGGGTGCCGGCGTCACTGATATGATCGCCGAGGCGGTTTTAGCCCGTAAAATGGAAGTGACAGCTCATGAGATCCTAAAAACTGTTCATCCGCATCCTACCATGAGCGAAGCCTTTATGGAAGCGGTGGCTGACGCTTATGATGAGGTGATACATTTGTAGTTTTATTTTATAGTAATCTCAATTTCTTCACCGGTTTTATTTTTTGAACCGGCATTAATTTGATTTTTGGCTTTACCATATCTACATCATCGGGTATGGGTATGTCCACCTGGTTTTGGTCTTTAGGTAATGATTCCTGAAGTAAATCAGGGCTATGGATAAGATCAGTTACATCTTGCCCGCAGGAAGTACAGGTTTCCTGGTAGTTTTTATAACCTATCCAGTAGCCTTCGTATTCCATTCCCATGTATTCCATAAAATGCCCACCTATTTGGTGAGGTAATATATTGGTTGGACTATAATAAGGATTGTCAATAGACCATGATCCAATATATAAACCATCCCTTTTAGCAGTATCTGTTTTTCGAATAGCTTGTGTAATATCATAAAAAGTCACCGGTTTTACAGACTGTGGAAAGAGCTCATGTTTTTTGGTTTGTTTCAAAGGTAGCGCATTGGGTGTTCTGGCATGTTTGAGGTCAATACCTTTAAACATCCTTACTTCACCTTCGGGAATTTCATCACTTCTTAATGCACTTACCTGTGCATGGGTATTGTCCGCTTCAAAAGTACGGCTTGCTGCATTACCTGTAAAGTTCTCATCTATCATAGGTGTAAAAACAAGGCCATCGGCCATCACTATGTTGGATTGTAATTTAAAACCATCAATATTAATACTTACCTGTACTCTGTCATAAGGTTTGATGTCGAGATTATTCACGATAAATCCACCAAATGGCAAATTTTTTACTTCTTTCATTTGGGGTGCTTTTTTGGGGATGATACTTAAGGGTATTTTCTTTTCGATTTTTTGAATGTGATTAGACCTGTTTTTAATTTTGTGTTTTGATTTGGATTCTTGTAGGTCAATACCCGGGACAATAGGTAGCAATTCAGCTTTCGGCAAGGGCATGACATCTACTTTGATATCCCCTTGGTAGGTTATTAAATTTTTGAAATTTAGTTTTTCAATAGCCGGATTTAGTGCAGGTTTGATTTTTTTAATACTTTGATTTACAGCAGAATTTTGACTTAATTCTTGAGGTATATTACCGGTTACCTGGGTAGGTTTTTGAATTCTATCCATCGGAAAAGTATTGACCATGTCATTGATGCTACCCTTGATACTGTTGGTAAAATAATCTGCATAATAAAGTTTAATTCCGGTAAAAGGTATGCTCGCCTCTATTTCGGGGCTGGGGTTTGGAGAATCGGGAATACTGACATAGACTTTGTCTCCTTTTTTGAGGTTAATATCGGTCATGGCAAATACTCCATCCGCAGCCACTTCACCTTCATAGGTGCTCTGAGACGCATTAGGATGTTTAACTGTTAAAGTTACCGGGCCTTTATAGGCAGTAGAATCCTGTGTTTTAAAGATCACCCCATGCACACGATCGTTATAGGCATCGGCCTCTCTTATTTGCAAGGTGTATCCACCGAAATTCTTTTCATGCTTCTCCCAGATTTTAAAGTACTTATCTATAATGGTAAATTTCTTGTCGATTTTTTCTACCTTTCCGTCAATGAGTAGGTTGAGCCCGGCTTCAACACCATAATTTTTATTATCGCCTTCCAGGTCAAAAGCGAGTTGCATAGTGCCTCTGGCACGTAATTTTAAGATATCATAGCCTTTTATCTTCACTTGTGCAACACATTCTACACCGCTCCAAACCTTTATCTCGGTAAGTTCAAGGTCATAATCAATATTACAATGGCTGTCGTATTCGTTGACGGTTTTAACACTGGTAGGAACATAATAAAAAGTACCACCCCTTACTCCTGAATGAATGCTGATAGATTGATCGACCACTACATCAAAATGAATTTTTCCACCGGCACCGATTACTAAGTATACACCTATTTTGGCTTCGCCAATATCTGCAGCTGGTATTTTAAATTCCCAAATCGGGATGCTCATTTCACAATCTACTTCCAGGTCTCCTTCTATGGTTAGGTCGGCTATTTCATCTGCGTGAAAAACAAGACGATAACCACTTTTTTTACTGAACTCTGCTTCCAATTCAGGTTTGTTGTAAGACAAACTTCCGTTGACAACAAAGGTAATTTTGACCTTTTCTTTCGTGGTATTTTCCTTCCCGCTTTTACCTTGTTTGAACTCCTTTTCAAAAGTATATTCTTTATTGTCAAACATCATGTTCACTTTGTAATCCGAATTATTTTGTTCGTCGCTAAGCGTAGCGCCTTCAATGGTGTAGGAAGTATTGGCTAAGGTAATGGGAACTACTTGATGAGGTAAATAAAAGTCCTTAAAAACTTCTTCAAATTTAGGTTTGTATACCAGCATATTATCGTCGTCAATTTGTCCTGTTTGTAAAACCAGATCTGCGTTTTCAGCCAGATATATAGTATCATTATCCAATTTTAATTTGTCTGAATCAGTTTTTTTAATCAGCCCTTTTTTGTTGATCATAGGTTGGACAGCAGCTAATTTATGAAAGGGTTTTACAGCTACATTTTTTTGAAATTTGTAAGTTACATTTTTAAAAGTTCCTGGATTTATACCTCGTTGAATAGCTTTCTGAGCGATAGGATGTATTTGCTGAGGCTTGAGTCTAAAATCTTGGGTTTGAACAACTCGTTCAATTTTTTTTGGGTTGATTTGGGGATTTACTTGTGCTAAGCTAATTTGAAATGTAAAAAGCAAAAAAAAGATGCTGATACCGGTAAAAAAAGAAAATCTCTTCATAATAAGAATATATAGGTTGATTATAAAAAGCTTTTAGATTGATTTCCTTCTTTATTCTCCCACATTTATGGCAAAACAGCCTCAAAGTTATTGAAAATTATTAAAGAGTATGCAGAATTCGTAATTAATTTTCAAGAAAACATCCATCTTATTAAGTTTATTTTTAAAAATGAAAAAATCACATCGATTTAATCAAATATGTTAAAATATTTATGGCTAAAATTAAAATTATATTAAAATATGTAAATAATAAAGTCTCTTTATTGAAAATAATGCATTGAAAAAAATATTTTTTGTAAATTTGCCACAACATTCAGTTAGCAGTATATAGTAAGCAATTTTTAGTTTTGAATACTGTGACAGAGAGTTGAGAACTATAGACTAAACAATTATAAATCTAATATCTAATATCTAAAATCCAAATTCCCATGACCTTCGATATAGACATGATCAAAAAGGTATACCAGGCCTTACCAAATAAAATGGAACAAATAAGAAAAGTGATCAACAGGCCCTTAAGTCTGGCTGAAAAAATTTTATATACACATTTACACGAGCATACGCCTCTTAAAGAATATCAGAGAGGAAAAGACTATGTAGACTTTGCTCCCGATCGCGTGGCTATGCAAGATGCTACCGCGCAGATGGCCCTTTTACAATTTATGCAGGCCGGAAAATCAAAAGTGGCTGTTCCCACTACAACACATTTAGATCACCTTATTCAGGCAAAAATAGGAGCTGATAAAGATTTGCAGGAGGCAATTAATAAAAATAATGAGGTTTATAATTTTTTAGAATCCGTCTCTTCTAAGTATGGCATCGGATTTTGGAAACCCGGTGCAGGTATTATTCATCAGGTTGTATTAGAGAATTATGCTTTTCCCGGCGGTATGATGATCGGTACAGATTCCCATACAGTAAATGCAGGTGGACTCGGTATGGTGGCGATTGGCGTGGGTGGCGCCGATGCAGTTGATGTAATGGCAGAAATGCCCTGGGAATTGAAAATGCCTAAGTTGATCGGTGTAAAATTAACAGGCAAACTAAGTGGCTGGACAGCGCCCAAGGATGTGATCCTCAAAGTTGCAGGTATCTTAAGCGTTAAAGGAGGAACCGGGGCTATCATTGAGTATTTTGGTGAAGGTGCTACTTCTATGTCAGCAACCGGAAAAGGAACCATCTGTAATATGGGTGCCGAAGTTGGCGCGACTACTTCCACTTTTGGGTATGATGACAGTATGGAACGTTACCTCAGGGGTACCGGACGTAGCGAGGTAGCAGATTTGGCCAACGAAGTCAAAGAACATTTAACGGCTGATTCGGAAGTTTATGCAGAGCCTGAAAAATACTTCGATCAGGTAATTGAGATCAATTTAAGTGAATTGACCCCTTATCTTAACGGTCCTTTTACGCCAGACTTAGCAACACCGGTTTCTGAAATGAAAGAAAAAGCCAAAGCCAATGATTGGCCAACAGATATTGAGTGGGCTTTAATCGGTTCTTGTACCAATTCTTCTTATGAAGATTTATCACGTGCGGCTTCTATCATCAGAGATGCCAATAAAAAAGGGGTCAAGGCAAAAGCCGAATTGGGTATCAACCCCGGTTCTGAGCAAGTTCGTTATACCGCAGAAAGAGATGGACTATTGGAAGTTTTTGAAAAATCTGGCGCTCGTATATTTACGAATGCTTGTGGTCCATGTATCGGGCAATGGGATCGTGCAGGTGCAGAAAAAGAAGAGAAGAATTCCATTGTTCATTCGTTTAACAGGAATTTCAGAAAACGTGCCGATGGTAATCCCAATACCCATGCTTTTGTAGCCTCTCCAGAAATGGTGGCGGCAATAGCACTTTCCGGACGATTAGATTTCAATCCCCTGACAGATACTTTGACTAATGAAAAGGGTGAGGAAGTGATGTTGGCCGAGCCTAAAGGTTATGAATTACCACCACTTGGATTTGATGTGAAAGATAATGGTTATATCAAACCTGCCGCTGATGGTAGTGGCATTAAAGTCGTGGTAAATCCTTCTTCTGATCGTTTACAATTATTAGAACCTTTTGCTCCCTGGGATGGAAATGATATTACAGGTGCTAAATTACTGATAAAAGCGCATGGCAAATGTACAACTGATCACATTTCTATGGCCGGTCCATGGTTACGTTACCGCGGGCATTTAGACAATATTTCCAACAATATGTTGATCGGGGCGATAAATGCTTTCAATATGGAAGCCAACAAGGTCAAAAACCAATTGACAGGTGCCTATGACGAAGTGCCTAAAGTACAACGTCAATATAAGGCTGAAGGCGTACCTTCAGTAGTTGTAGGTGATGAGAATTACGGTGAAGGTAGTTCACGTGAACATGCGGCAATGGAACCACGACATTTGGGCGTTAAAGCGGTAATCGTGAAATCTTTTGCGCGTATCCATGAGACCAATTTGAAAAAACAAGGGATGCTTGGCTTGACATTTGTTAATCCTGCGGATTATGACAAGGTACAGGAAGATGATACGATCAGTATTCTGGGCTTAAAAGAATTTGCACCGGGCAAAAACCTGACAGTAGTCTTGGATCATAAAGATGGCGCTCAAGACCGTTTTGAAGTGGCCCATACTTATAATGCCGACCAGATCAAATGGTTCCAGGCAGGTAGTGCCCTGAATTTGATCAAAGCACAAAATGCTTAATAATAGTCATCGGATGACTCAAAGTCATCCGATGACTTAATGTCTATGAATTTCCAACAAGGGCATATTTATCATGTTTATAATCAAGGAAATAACCGTGAAAAAATTTTCTTTGATCGAGAAAATTATTTGTACTTTTTGAGAAAAATTGAGCATTATTTGCTACCTAAAGCGGACATCATAGCTTGGTGCCTCATGCCTAATCATTTTCATTTAATGATTTTGTTAAAGCAACATCAGTCACCTGATGACTGTCAAGCACTTAATCAAGCTTTTGCTGTCTTATTACGATCTTATACCCGAGCAATAAACAAATCAAAAAAAAGATCAGGTTCTTTATTTAGACAGAAAACTAAAGCAGAGTGCCTAACTTGTATAGATGGACCTACGTCTAATTTTTTTGGTTCAAAAATTAACCTAATCCAACCTGAAAAACAGTATCCTCAAATTTGTTTTGATTATATTCATAACAATCCGGTTAAGGCGAGGTTGTTAAAAGATCAAACTGATTGGGAATTTTCATCTGCACTTGATTATGCTAATCGCAGAAAAGGTCAATTAGTAAGTAAAACCCTAGCAAAACAATTTGTGGAATTTTAAAAATATTAACTCATCGGATGACTTCAAGTCATCCGATGAGTAAAAAAATATCAATCATATGAAACTCACTAAGAAAGCCGTATCCAACATCATTTTTGTCATTGTTATTACCCTATTGCTTTATCCAAAATCCAAAGCTTGGATCTTAAGACAAATCTCATTTTCTCCATCTGTGGAAAAAGAAGCCGTTAGGGAACAATTGACTTCTTACAATTGGAAGCTAAAAGGTGTCAACACGGTCGATTACGATTTCAGAAAAGCAGAAGGGAAAGTTGTGATCGTCAATTTTTGGGCGACTTGGTGTGTGCCTTGCATTGCCGAGATGCCTAGTTTACAGAAATTATTTGATGATTATGGAGACAAAGTGGATTTTTTATTAGTCACTTCTGATGAAAAGTTTGAAATTGAACCTTTTATGCAAGAAAAAGGCTTTAGCTTACCCATATATCAAGCAGCGAGTCAAATACCGGAAAAATTACAAACCAAGTATATCCCTAAAACTTTTTTAATCGACAAAAAAGGAAATATTTTGATTGAGGCCGGAAGGGCCGATTGGAATACCCAAAAAGTTCGGAAACTATTAGATGATTTACTTGAAAACTAAAAATTAAAAATCACAATTCTTAATTCTTAATTCTGAATTCAAAATCGTTTCCCTTTCCTTTCTCGGAGCATTTTGAAAAGTTCCTTTCTAAAATCATCTTCAGCTTTGATGAGTTTGAGCATTTGCTGGGGAGAAATGATTTTGGACAAATCTTCCATTTTTTCTCCTTCTTTTTTTAGGGTTTGCATTTTTATATCCTGAAAACTGGTGAGGAGTTTTTTGGCTTCGGTATTACTGATCGCGTCAAAACTTTCATATTTTGTCCGTTCAATATGTATACGCCTTCTTTTGGTAAATTCCAACTCGTTAAGTTCGGCTTCATATTTATTATAAACAGGCCAGAATTTTTCCGCTTCACTCGGAGATAACTCCAAACGGTCAGTGATAAAGGCAGTTTTTAAGGCTTTGATACGTTTAAATCTTTCCCCTTGATTTTGGGCTAAAGCTGAATTTAAACTGCTAATTACTAATAGGATAAGTATAATTTTTTTCATGGTTTAATTATAAAAATAGGATTCTGGTATTTTGTTTTGTAAGTAGTTGTCTAAATCGTCTGTATCGATAACCGATTCAAAATTGACTTCAGATAATTCGGTGTTGAAAACTTCACTCAAAGTAAATACGTCCGGTTGTAAAAAGCCCTCCTCGTAGTAAGCTTCCACATCTGCATAATTCAATTTTTTACTGCTGCTAAAAGGATTGTACACGAATATAAAAACGAGCAAAACTGCGGCCACTGCTGCCGATATACGTATATATCTTATTATTGGCTTACTAGTTTTGGGTTTTGCTTCCTCTTGTATACGTTGCATGATTTTGTCTTCCAAAGTCTCAAAATAATTGGAGGGAACATCTTCTTGTGTCTGTTTCATACGAGACAGGATCTCCCTGTCAAGTTCATCAAAATAAGCTTCAGGGACTTTGAAACCGGGACCCTTTTGTTTAAGGTTGGCTAGTATTGGTGCGATATTTCTTAATTCGTCGGTTGACATGTCTCTTTGACTTATTTTTACTTAAAATGTTTAATTATCTTTGATGAAAGCTTCGATTTTTTTCACGGCATGGTGGTAATTGGCTTTCAATCCTCCTACAGAAGTTTCCAAAACCTTTGCGATGTCATTGTATTTCATATCGTCAAAATAACGCATCTGGAAGACCAGTTGCTGTTTTTTAGGTAAAGTGGCTATGGCTATTTGTAATTTATACTGAATTTCATCACCTTCAAAATAGGGATCAGCTTTGAGGGAATTGATTTGCATCTCCTGCCATTCTTCATCTTCTATCTGTAATATCTTACGCTGTTTTTTGATATAGGTCAGGCTTTCGTTGGTCGCGATACGATACAGCCAGGTATATAGTTGGCTGTCCCCTTTAAAGTTTTGGATATTTTGAAAGACTTTGATTAAGGTGTTTTGCAAAACATCATCTGTATCGTCGTGGTTTTTGAGTATTTTACGGATATGCCAATACAGGCGTTCTTTATACAAATTGATGAGTTTCCTAAAAGCACGCTCGCTTGTTTTGGGGTTCTGTAATTCTCTGATCAAGACTGTTTCGTCCATGTAACTACTAAAAGCTTTATGGCTTAGACTACAAAAGTAATAAAAGGTTTAAAAGATGGATTTTAAGTACCCAATTTTGTGCCTGACTGAGTGCTATTTAAACCTAACAGGTTTCCAAAACCTGTTAGGTTTGTAGACCATATTTTAATCTTACCTCAAGACACCAACGGGATCATTTGTTATAGATGGAGTAGTTAAAAAATCGTCATCTATCAACACTTGTTGATAAAACTTTAGTTTAAAATCATTTATTCCTAGTTTTTAAAGAGCAAGAAATCTTATTTTTGAAAGTAACCTATAAAGCTTTAGAAATGAGAATAGAGAGTGATCTAAAATTAGGATTTAAAGATGTGATGTTCCGGCCTAAACGCTCTACTTTAAAAAGCAGGTCTCGTGTAAATTTAACACGTAATTTTAAATTTTTTCATAGTTCCAATACTTGGTCCGGAATTCCTATAATGGCTGCCAATATGGATACCGTGGGAACTTTTGAAATGGCTTTGGCTTTATCCGAGAAGCAACTTTTTACCGCCATTCATAAGCATTATACTCTAAAAGAATGGAAAAATTTTATCAAAAAAGCCCCCGATGGGATTGAAGACTATATTGCTGTTAGTACCGGAACAGGTAAACGGGATGCCGATAAGCTCGCTCTTATCTTAAAGAATATTCCAAAACTCAGATTTATCTGTATAGATGTTGCCAATGGTTATTCAGAACATTTTGTAAATTTTGTTCATAATACCCGAAAAGCCAATCCTTCCAAAATTATTATTGCCGGAAATGTGGTTACAGGTGAAATGGTAGAAGAGCTGATACTCTCCGGAGCAGATATTATTAAAGTGGGTATAGGCCCCGGTTCTGTATGTACAACACGATTAAAAACTGGTGTGGGTTATCCGCAATTATCTGCTATTATAGAATGTGCTGATGCTGCACACGGCCTAGGCGGACAAATAATCAGTGATGGTGGTTGTGTAACGCCCGGAGATGTGGCCAAAGCCTTTGGTGCAGGAGCCGATTTTGTTATGCTTGGAGGTATGCTAGCAGGACATGATGAAAGTGGTGGTAAATTGATTGAAAAGAATGGCGATCAATACAAGGAATTCTACGGCATGAGCTCTGCTATAGCTATGACAAAGCATGTAGGTGGCATTGCCGAATATAGAGCCAGTGAAGGTAAAATGGTAGAAGTTAAATACAGAGGCCCTGTTCGTAATACTGTACAAGATATTTTAGGAGGATTACGCAGTACTTGTACCTATGTAGGTGCTTCAAGATTAAAAGAATTGACCAAACGTACCACCTTCATTAGAGTTTCAGAACAGGAAAATACAGTTTATACGAATTAGGATAGTATTTAAATAAAAAACAAAAAAGATGACTAGCTTATGGTATAGAAATGTTGAAATCTCTCTGTAAGTGATTAAATATGAAACCTTTGAAATTATTTTTAGCCTTAAGGTAAAATATGAATTCCCTTAAATCTTAGGGAGATCACTTTTTGTAGGAGCTATTGTTTCTAGCTTTTGTTATCTGCACGACAATTTCCTGTTTTAAATAGCAATACGCCAGATTAATTTCCCGAGAATGGTTGTTCTCTGTAATTTTATTCCACTTTTTGTATCCAATTCTTGATTAACCACAAAATAAAAATAACTGCCAATTTTGGGTATCCAATTTAGGCGATAATTCACTAAAACATTTTTATCTTCGTTATTCCACTGTGCAAAAACGCCTGTTTGTAATTTGGGGTTAAAAGCATAGTCAATTCGCCCGCTTACTTCGTCCGTCATGAATGATTTTTGTGGAATTTGAATAAAATTTTTTGTCCAATCCAAACTTATGTTTAGATGCCGGTTAATATTAAAATGTGGATTTATTACAAATTCTTGTCTATGTCCTGTGTAAAATTCACCGGTAGTAACGGCAGCATATAAGCTTATTTTTCTTCCCCTAAAGGAGCTGAATTGCAGTTCTAATTTATTATCCCAATATTCACCAGCCGGAATAATAACTTCATCTACTAACTCAAATTCTTCCGTTGTATGATCAAAAATATGCTGCACATTAAATTCAAAAAACTCACCACTTTTTGTAACAAAACCCAATGGTCGCCATTCATAGAAAATGGTTTCGACATCTTTGGTTTCGTCATTGATGTAATAATTAATATCAACAGGTTTGAAAATAAAATTTCTAAAAAATGGTAATTTTTTGAAACGAGGATTAAATTGAAGCTCGGTATAAAGCATTTGATAGTTGCTTCTTCGTAAAAAACCCATTTCCGGGTTGAATCCTTTTTCTACAGTAGTAAACCCAAGATCGTATTCAATAATATCGTTAGGGTAGCTTACATATATATTATAAGAGAGATTGTCTTCATTGAGATGGTCATGTGTTCCAAAAACCTTGGTCTCAGAAGCGGCAATCGATGCTCCTACTTGTAGATTTTTATGATCAAATAGCGCAGATGTTGTATAATTAAAATTTGTTCCGTAAACACGATTATATCTTTTATCGGAATATTTTTGAGTGGCAATAAAGCCGACACTTGATTGTTTAAATAAGTCTTGTTTTACTTTAATAACAGAAAAATTAGTTGTTGGAATACTATCTTTTTTATTGGATTGAATAGACATAATTCCAATATTGGTTTTATTTAATTTACCAAAAAAGCGTACTCCACCGATGAGCGGTATCTCTGAATCGTCTTCTATACCAACTCTACGGCTGTAAAACAAGCGTCCGGCACCTACATTTAAATCGTAATAGTTTTTTCCTTCGAGAAAAAATTGCCTTTTTTCTGGGAAATATAATGAAAAACGCGAAAGATTGATTTGTTTTCTGTCAGATTCTACTTGTGCAAAATCGGTAATTAACGAGAAGTTGAGTTTTAAGGTAGGGCTTACATTTAAGTTTATTTCGCCACCTATTTTTCCGGTTTTATTTACATCTCTATTTTCTAATTCAAATCCACTAAGAGTATAAGGTAAAAGTTCAATTTTTTTCCCTTGTTTAATATGGTTTATTCCGGTAAGTTTTCCACCTTTTGATATGGTTTCAATTTCGTATAAACGTGACCAGCCTTGCCACATTACCTGTTCTTTTTTTCGGCGAATATTTCGTTCGAAATTAATACCCCAGATTTGCGAATTGTCTTTTTTAAAATTTAAGGTGCTGAAAGGGATCAACATTTCTACAAACCAGCCTTTGTCATTTCTGTCTACGGCTACGTCCCAAACACCATTCCAACTTTTATTAAATTCTTTTCCTTCATCACCTATCCAAACATCCGCAAGAGCGCCATTGGGGTTAGTTACAAATAAATATCCATTCCGGTTATCGTTAAAGGTGCTTAGCATAATTTCAATGTTGTCATCGCTTCCCCAACTAAAATCACGAGCCATTTGTTGGGCTGAAATTTTATTGGGTTCACTATCGAAGCACCATATACCGAAATATATTTCTTTTTCGTTATAGACGACTGCAATTTTTGTTTTTTCGGAAGCAGGCTCACCTTCGCTTTGTTCCCGTTGCGTGAAATTTTGTATATAAGGGGCGTTTGTCCAGCAATTCTCTATTAACTTACCGTCCAGTTTAATCGGGTCATTTGTTCTTACGGCTATTAAAGTATCAGGTATTGAAGTTTGGGCAGGCAATTTGATAGTTATTGCTAGTAATATGAAAATGAAAATAATTTTAGATTTCATGATTATCAAAGCATTTTAGGATATCTTGGTAATTGTAGGCAGGGGTTTTCACTAAATGCTGTATTAATTTATGTTAGGTTTGTCAAATTTTTATCATATCCTTATATTAAACTTTGAAAAGGTGATCTAAATACCAATAAAGTCTTTCATATAGTTCTAATAGCCTAAAGGTAGTTGATTTAGGGGATTGTGAAGTAGTTAGCCATGTTAACCCCATTTTTCTTTTTTTTCATTTTTCTTTGCATATATCCACGCACCGATACTTAAAGCTATATATAGAATAATTATAGCAGTCATCTGTTCCCATTTGTTGGTAAATTCATAATATAAAATTAGAGTGCCACCAAAGCCCAACCCAATAATCGAAAATACAGTAAGAGATCTTGAAGAATTGGTTTTTTCTCGTATTTTATAGTTAGCAACTGCCATTAACAAAGATACCAATAGAAATGTGATACTTCCGAATTCGAGTATTAATTCAAGACCGCCAATTACAATCAGCATACTGGCCATTATGGCCATTCCTATAATTGCATTTTGTGGAATATTCCTTTTTCTTACTGAGAGCCACTTTGGGAAATAACCATCTTTCGCTACCACAGCCATTTGCCTTGAAGAACCAAATACAGTTCCACTTATGGCACTGCTTGTCGCTAAGATTGCGCCAAGAATGACAAGATTGGTGCCTAAACTTCCGAGAATATTCCCTGCTCCTGCGGCAAGCGCATATTCTTTGTTTTTTATGATTTCTTCTGTCGGAATGGCAAATAACGCACCTATTGAAATTACCACGTAGATCAATACGGCTAAACTAATTGCAGCATAGATCGCTCTTGGAATATTTTTTTCCGGGTTCGTCATTTCACTCACAGCATTAATAACCAATTGAAATCCTTCATAGGCTACAAAGGTTAATGAGGCAACAATCAGTATTGAGAAAATACCTGAATTTTCAGCATCTATTGTCATATTCTTTATAAATGTCTCAAAATCAGTAGTTCCGTGTTGCATCAATACTACAGAAATGATAGTCAAGACGACTAATTTGGTATAAACCATTAAGTCTTCAATTTTACCCATTCCATTTACACTCCATATATTAATAAGAGTGAATATTCCGATCACTCCTATGGCAATGACTTTTCTAATCCAAATATTATCAGCAAAATCAGTGCTACTAATAGCATAAGACGAAAAAGTATACGCATAGAGGGCAAGTGTACTTATGTAACCAAATATGATAAACCAGCCAATCGCTGATGCTGAAAAATGTGAGTTTGGATATGTCCTTTTATAAAAGGAATAGGTAGCCCCTTCATCTTTATAATACAAACCTAATTTTACATAAGAATAAGCAGCCATTGTAGCGATTAACCCACCGATCACAATGGCAATGGGAGTTAAATTCCCAATCATTGAAACCGAGATACCGAGTATGGTAAAAATCCCGCCACCCACCATACCTCCTAAGGCAATGGCAATTAATTCGGCTAACCCTAAACTTTTATTTCTTTTTCTGTGTTGACTCATCGATTTTAATTATAGATGAATTTTTTAACAAACTTGTTTAAATATTTTCATAAAGTCTTAATCTGTTTTTTAAAGCATTAATTTCTTTGCGTAATTCCGCTTCTTTTTGGAGTAAATTAAAGACTATATCAATGCCTTCTAAATTTACATTTAATTCGTTATGAAGCCTTATTATTTTTTCTAATTCGTTTAATTGATTATGGTGAATAAATGGGTTATTCTCAATTATTTCAACTTGAATAAGTCCCATAGTATGTAACTCATCTATAAATGAAAGTTCAATATTCAGATTCGAGCATATAATTTGTGCGGGTATTAAGTGTTGTTCTTTCATTTTGTTTTTAGTTTTTGAAGTTCTTTGAAAAGCTCGATTTCTTTTTTACTAAGGTTTGTTGGTATTTTTATATGAAAGCTTATGAACATATCCCCAAATTTCCCTTCTTTTTTATAGATAGGAAAGCCCTTTCCTTTTAGTTTTACTTTGGATTCATTTTTCGTTTCAGGCTTTACTTTGAGCTTTACTTTTCCTGTAAAAGTATTTACTGTGATTTCTCCACCTAAGATTGCGGTGTATAAATCTAAGTCTACATTCTGATATAGATCGTTGCCATCTCGTTTGAATTGTGAATTATTGTCAATCATGAATTTGATGTACAAATCACCATTGGGACCGCCATTAATTCCGTGCCCTCCTTTATGTTTAATTTTTATTACCTGTCCATTTTCAACTCCAGAGGGAATCGTCAGCCTGATTTTTTTACCATTTACTGTTAGGACTTGTTGGTGAGTAGTGTAAACGTCTGAAAGATTCAGATGTAATTCGGCATTAAAATCCTGTCCTTTAAATTTGGGGCTTCGACTTTGCTTGTATGATGTTTGTTTTCCTCCAAACATAGATTCGAAAAAATCAGCATATTGTTCATTCGAGAAATCTTGCTGATTTGATCTATGTCGGGATTGCTTGTACTCTTGATGCCGGGCTTTTTCAAATTCTTCTTCGTGTTTCCAATTTTCACCATACTGATCATATTTTTTACGATTTTCAGGATTACTTAAAACTTCATTTGCCTCATTTATTTCTTTAAATTTAATTTCTGCTTCCTTGTCGTCTGGATTTAAATCAGGATGGTATTTTCGGGCAAGTTTCCGATAAGCAGATTTTATTTCCTTCCCGGTAGCTGTTTTTGATATTCCTAATATTTTATAGTAGTCTTTAAATGCCATTTATCGAGTTGAGTTTCTTGTTTTTAATTGCTTTCAATGACCTGATAGGTACAGGTTTGCTTAGAGAACGAAGGTACAAAAAAAAGTCGTGATAATATGCGTATATTGAACGGTAGTGGAATAACGAATATCCGACTTGCGATTTTGAGAGATAGTCTCATGAGTCAGCTCTTTTTTTAAAGTAGTGGGAATTCAAGGATTAGCATCTAATTGCTTTTAGCTATGGATGG
>JANTFO010000045.1 GCA_024763365.1 Flavobacteriaceae bacterium | reverse complement strand
CGAAGCGTGATCTCCCCGGTCATGGCCAGATGTGATTTGATTTTACGCTGCGTAAAGACCGACACCAAGGATGTCAACATGGCAACACCGGCGCTAGGGCCATCTTTAGGCGTTGAACCTTCCGGAACATGGATATGCACTTTATATTTATCAAATACCAAAGGATCAATTTTAAAATCTTTGGCATTGGCTTTTAAGTATTCCAAAGCTATGGTTGCTGATTCCTTCATCACGTTCCCCAAACTACCCGTTAAACTCAAACCTTTCCCTTTTGACACAATAGATTCTATATAAAGAATATCACCACCCGTTCTGGTCCACGCCAATCCTGTTACTACACCAGCCTCATTGGAACGTTCATATTTGTCACGCCCTAAGTGGGATACACCCAAAACCTCTTTGATCTTTTCGACAGTAGGTTTTACTTCATAATCCTCTTCCATTGCCAAAGATTTGGCCGCATAACGTACCATTTTGGCAATTCTTTTTTCCAAAGTCCGTACTCCGGACTCTCGGGTATAACTGTCGATGATCAACTCTAGTTCTTTTCTCCCCAATTGTAAATCAGATTTTTTAAGACCATGTTCTTTAAGCTGCTTGGGTAATAAATGCCGCTTGGCAATCTCCACTTTTTCCTGAACGGTATAGCCGGACAGTTCTATCAACTCCATACGGTCACGAAGTGCCCAGGGTACTTCATAAATATTATTGGCCGTAGCTATAAATAATACTCTAGACAAATCATAGCCCATCTCTAAGTAATTGTCATAAAATGTCGTGTTTTGTTCAGGATCAAGCACTTCTAACATAGCTGAGGAAGGATCACCTTGGTGACTTCTACCTAACTTATCGATTTCATCCAAAATAAAAACCGGATTAGATGTTTTGGCTTTCCTAATTCCTTGAATGATCCTTCCCGGCATAGCACCGATATAAGTCTTTCTGTGACCGCGAATCTCTGATTCATCACGTAAACCGCCCAATGACATACGAACATACTCCCTGCCCAGTGCTTCTGCTACGGAATGTCCCAGTGATGTTTTACCCACACCCGGAGGGCCATATAAACATAATATGGGCGACTTCATATCACCTTTTAATTTTAAGACCGCCAAATGCTCGATAATTCGCTCTTTGACTTTCTCCATGCCAAAATGGTCACGGTCTAATATTTTTTGAGCTCGCTTCAAATCAAACTGATCCTCGGAATACTCGTTCCATGGCAACTCCAACATCAAATCTAAATAGTTTCGTTGAACGGAATACTCAGCTACCTGAGGGTTCATCCGTTTCAAGCGTCCCAATTCTTTATGAAACTTTTCTGCTGCTTCTTGAGGCCAGCTTTTTTTCTTTGCCTGCTCCTCCATTTCCGAAATCTCCTCATCATAAGATACACCACCCAGTTCCTCTTGGATGGTTTTTAACTGCTGGTGTAAATAATATTCACGTTGCTGCTTGTCTATGTCCGTACGGGTTTTGGATTGAATATCCTGCTTTAGTTTTAAACGTTGAAGCTCAGTATCCAGTTTTATTAAAGTCAACAAAGCACGTTCTTTCAAATTGGTTTCTTCGATTAATTGCTGCTTATCTGCAACCGGCAATTCTAGATTTGAAGAAATAAAATTGATGAGAAATGTTTTACTTTCAATATTTTTAATGGCAAAACTCGCCTCTGTAGGCAAAGCCGGATTGATCTCAATGATCTGCAAAGCTTTTTCACGAATATTGTCGATTATTGCTTCAAACTCAGGTTGCTTGATGGCTGTGTTATCCTCCTCAAAAGCTTTGATCGAAGCTCTTAGATATGGCTCTTTTTGTATCAAGTTCTCCAAATTAAATCTTTTAGTCCCTTGTAAAATAACCGTGGTATTTCCATCAGGCATTTTAAGCACTTTTAAGATTCGAGCTACTGTCCCCACCCGATACAGGTCATCTATCTCTGGTTCTTCCACATCCTCATTTTTTTGGGCGACAACCCCAACAACCTTATCATTTTTATTAGCATCCTTGATCAATGCAATAGAAGAATCACGGCCTGCAGTAATAGGTATAACTACTCCGGGAAAAAGTACCGAATTTCGCAAAGGTAAAATGGGTAAACTATCTGGGATTTCAATTTTATATATCTCTTCTTCATCTTCAGAACTCATTAATGGGATGAATTCGGAATTTTCATCAATTAAACTATCGAGTGACAAACTGTCAAAAGACTTTATTTTTACTTTACTCATATACTGAATTGGGTCATTTTGTCATTTACTTACAAAAACAAATTAATAATCAAAGTTAATGTAATTTGTAAACAACTGGTTATCTGTGACTTAAATTTTTCTATAAAAATCGTATATATCATATTTCAAAGCTTATGCCATGTTGATTAGTTAGTTAGTAATATTCATAGTTGGCAGCTTGCAGCACAAAGTCAGCAGTGGTTATTAACTAAAAACGATCGACTATTGACCATCGGATAAAGACTCATAACAAATAAAATTGTACTTTTGTAGCGCAGAATTTTAGTAAGATGATTTTTCCTATTGTAGCCTATGGCAATCCGATTTTAAGAAAGCTTTGTAAGGATATTACCCCTAAGTATCCTGAACTTACTGGCTTGATAGACAGTATGTTTGAAACTATGTATGCATCTTACGGGGTAGGCTTGGCAGCCCCACAAATTGGCAAAGACATCCGTTTGTTTATTGTAGATACGAGTCCTTTTGCCGATATGGTGGAAGATGCTAAAGAAAAAGATGATTTAAAAGGTTTTAAAAAAGTATTTATCAATGCACAAATCCTGGAAGAAGTGGGTGAGGAATGGGATTTTAACGAAGGTTGCCTGAGTATTCCCGGCATTAATGAAGAGGTGAGCCGTCAGCCTATAATTACTATGGAATATTATGATGCCAGTTTTAACAGGCATGAAGAAACCTTCACCGGACTGATAGCCAGAGTAATCCAACATGAATATGACCATATAGAAGGTATCCTCTTTACGGACAAACTTTCATCCTTTAAAAAACGTATTCTAAAACGTAAACTGGAAAATATTTCCAAAGGGAAAGTTGAGGTGGATTACCCGATGAAATTCCCTAAAAAATGAAAGAAAATTTGACAAAGGAAAATGGAGCATTTTCCTTTGTCAGTTATCAATTATCAATCGAAAAACTCAACCTCCTACCCTCTTGACTTTATAGCCTGCGTCTTGTAATATCTTGATTACTTTATCACGGATATTTCCCTGAATGATGATCTCCCCTTCTTTGACACTGCCACCTACACCACATTTGGTTTTGAGCATTTTCCCTAAATCTTTTAAAGCTTCTTCTGTACCTACAAATCCTTTGACAACTGTGACCACCTTTCCTCCCCGTCCTTTGGTTGAAAAATGCGCTTCCAGTTTTTGTTGATTTGGCGCCAATTCTTCCTCCTGAAAATCATCCGCATATTGATGAAAACGCTCTTGGTCATTTGTGGAATACACAAATCCTCCTAAGTCGGATAAACTATTTAATTTTTTCTTTTTACTCATAATAGATCTTTGTCTTTCAGTCTTTTAATTTTTCTATGCTTTTTAATTGCCATAATACCGGCGATGGCAAAAAACAAGACAAACAAGCCAATTAAACCTATCGCACACCAATCACAATTTCCCCTGACTTTTACAGAAACCAACAAGGCTACTATACCCAAAAAGAAATATTGCAATGGCTTAGAATTAGGCATCTTTCCCTTTTTTATTCTGTTGAATCTTATTCCAGATAAATACTATAATAGCGAATAGCTCAAAAAGCAAACCAACGGCCATGATGATATCCGCCTGTTTCCATTTCAAAAATTTACCTACGATACCCAGGACAAGTAAAAACAAGCCATAAGTAAATGCTGAAGAAACTGTTTTTGTAATCATTTTTTCTTTTTAAATGGTATTAAATATGCTATCGTATAGTTAAAACTTACGGAATCTTTATTCAAAAAAACTTTTGAAAATCCCGGAATATATAAAAGTGGAAAGCCATCAGTACCGGCATCATTAATCAATTTGTTTAAATGTACCGATGAAGTAAGAAATAAATTATTCAAAACTTCCACTTTTAATCCAAAATGAATCCCTATCCAATGTGCCGGGATTTGTTTCATCATTATTATTTCATTATCACTATAATCTCCCCAGTAATCTTGTGGATCGTTAATATTCAAGAAATTACGTTGTTGTTGGTAGGCACTCAATCCGTAACGAATACCGGCATAGATTTCATTATTCATACCCGACCAATTCTCATAAGCATTATAATTGACACCCAAACGAATAAAAGTACCTTTTACTTCAAAACTATAATCGCTTTCATCTATCGGTTCTGAGGCATAGCCTACCTCTGTTGCAGCATAAAGGCTTTTGGAAATACGATAATCAGCTGTCACTTCAAAACCTAAATCCTGTCTTTGGATGAGTTGTATAATGGGCTTACTTATGTCAACACCAATTCGCAACCCGAATTTACTAGGAAAATATAAGCTGTCTTGAGATACTTGTGGTAGCGTATCTAAAGATTCTTCAGTCTGTGCAAATCCTTGTGACAAACTCAATACGAATATGAGACTAATGAAAAATCTTGACATGGGCTGCTATTTCATTATTAATTGTATTTTCATCTGCAACAATACTAATGGAATCTAACCAATTTTGAGTTATTTGGCTTCCATTTTGCAACTTAAAATACATGATATAACCACAAGAACGTGAGAGAAATATTTCATTACGAGTATACTTAATTGTTAAAATATCTTCATGGATTCCATTACTTAAATGGTATGCTATTTCATCAGCATTTAGGTTGAATGGTAATACAATACTATCTGTTTCTTGATTGCTGTAAAGGCTGTCTTTATCGTAAGCCCATACATAAAGGCTATTTACCACTTTGACATTTGAAACATCATCTTTATCATAAAACCTGACAATCAGCTGAGGGGTGGTAGTTTCTTCCAAACAGATATCATCATTTTCACAGGCAGAAAAAATCATTGTAGAAAAGACAATGAGAGATAAAATGAATTGGATAACTTTTTTTTGCATCTAATTAATTTTACGTTTCAGTAAGACCACATTCTCTACATGATGTGTTTGTGGGAACATATCAACTGCTTGTGTATAAATAATATTATAAGCTTCTTTCATCATTCCCAGATCGCGCGCCTGTGTAGCTGAATTACAACTGACATACACAATTTTTGGTGGCGCTATTTTCAAAAGTTGCTGAACCACCTTAGGGTGCATACCATCTCGCGGCGGATCGGTAATAACCACATCGGGACTACCGTGTAAAGATAAAAATTTGTCTGTAAACACTTCTTTCATATCTCCGACCACAAAATCTACATTGTCTATCTCATTGTTTTTGGCATTGACATGTGCATCGGCTATGGCCTCAGGAACTGATTCTACACCTACTATTTTTCGAGTATTATTAGCCAGGAAAAGAGCTATTGTTCCCGTACCTGTATATAAATCATAAACCAATTCATCTCCTTGTAAATCAGCTAATTTTCTTACCAATTTATACAAATTATACGCTTGAAGTGAATTAGTTTGATAAAAAGATTTGGCATTGATCACAAAATGTAAATTTTCCATCTTTTCCATAATAAAATCTTTACCTTTATACAAAATCACTTCTTGATCATAAATCGTATCATTAGCTTTGGAGTTGATAACATACTGCAGAGAATTGATTTGATGAAATTCTTCACTTACAGCTGAAAGTAAACTTTCAATCTTGTCCATTTTCTTCTCAAAAAACTGTATTAACACCATGACCTCTCCCAAAGAACTTATCCTGATCATCAAAGTACGAAGCAGACCTTGCTGCGTTTTAGGATCGAAAAAAGGAATACGGTGTTCTTGAGCAAAAGCTTTGATAAAATTTCTGATCTCATTAGAAGGTTCCTCTTGCAAATGGCATTCATTAATATCTAATATCTTATCCCACCTACCGGCAATATGAAAACCGCAAGCAGGCATCTCATCAAATTCCTTTCCTGATTTAATTTCATCAATAGTAAGCCAACGCTTGGGAGCAAAAGAAAACTCCATTTTATTGCGGTAATTATAGGTCCATTCACTTCCTAGAATTGGCGTAACTTCGGGTAATACCAAATGCCCAATTCTTATCAAATTTTGGGTAACTTCTTTTTGTTTAAATGCCAATTGATGTTCGTATTGCATATTTTGCCATTTGCAACCTCCACATTCTTCAAAATGCTGGCATACCGGTTCAGTTCTTAGTTCTGAATATTTCTGAAAATCAGTTACTTCTGCTTCATAAAAGGCTTTTCTACTTTTAATGGTTTTTAGGTTAACTACATCACCAGGAACAGCATTTTTCACAAAAATAACTTTACCATCAGGAGCTTTGGCAACAGCCTTACCTTTAGCACCGGCATCAAGGATTTCAATATTTTCAAATATTTTTGAAGTTCTTCTTCTACCCATGAGTACAAAAATAAAAAAAGCATTGATCCTATAATCAATGCTTTTTATAGTGTTTTGTTAATTATCTATTCCAAGGAACGGATATATGCAGCAATCGCATTCAAATCTTCACCTGATAGTTTTTTAGTAACTTCAAGATTGGCTTGCATTTCGTTAAATCTTTCCGGTAATACGATTGCTTCAGCGTTACCTTTTAAGAATTGAACAATGTTACCACCTTTTTCTTTATATACTTTAGCAACTTCAGTGTAATTAGGGCCTACACCAGCATTTGTTGCATGGTGACAAACTGTACATTTATTAGCAGGGTCAATTTTATCAACCACAGCCAAGAAAGCTTTTTCTTCAGGGCTAACTTCAGGAGCAGCAGCTTCTGTCTTAGCAGGCTCTTCGATTTTTGCAGGTTCTTTGGCTTTTTCTTCTTTTTTCTCTCCTTTACAAGCAGTAAAGTTAAGTGCCAAACCTAAAAACAAAACAAATAAAAGTGTTTTTTTCATAATTCAGAATTTGAGTTTTAGTTAAAATATTTAGTACAAAGATACAAATTCCACTTTATACAAGCTTCTTAAAAATCATTTTTTTATGAAAATAATAAAACATATCCAAATGTTTGTAGAATACATTAAAAATATAGTATTTTGCACAGATATAATCTATCATATATTATTAGTATAAAACATTAATTTTTAAACATTTACCAAAGTCATGTCAGTAGTTTTATCTAGCCAAAAGGCCATTGAATTAGAAAACAAATACGGTGCTCACAATTACCACCCGCTACCTGTGGTACTTTCCAAAGGGGAGGGTGTCTATGTATGGGATGTAGAAGGAAAAAGATATTACGATTTTTTATCTGCCTATTCTGCTGTAAATCAGGGACATTGCCATCCTGATATCATAGGAGCTTTGCAAGAGCAATCCAAAAGATTAACGCTTACTTCTCGTGCTTTTTATAATGATATGCTTGGGAAACAAGAGAAATTTATGTCGGAAAAATTTGGATTTGATAAAATTCTACCAATGAATTCAGGGGCTGAAGCTGTTGAAACTGCTATTAAATTAACCCGTAAATGGGCCTATGAAAAAAAAGGTATTTCGGAAGAGCAAGCACAGATCATCATTTGTGAGAATAACTTCCACGGGAGAACTACTACTATCATTTCTTTTTCTAATGACCCAGATGCCCGCAAAAACTTTGGACCTTACACACCTGGTTTTATAAAAATTGCCTACGATGATATTGCTGCTTTGGAAGAAGCTCTCGATAATAATAAAAATGTGGCAGGCTTTTTAGTGGAACCTATACAGGGAGAAGCCGGCGTATATGTACCCTCTGAAGGATATCTTCAAAAAGCAAAAGCCCTTTGTGAAAAACATGGTGTACTTTTTATTGCTGACGAAGTTCAAACTGGTATCGCAAGAACCGGGAAACTATTAGCTGTTGACCATGAAAATGTTAAACCCGATGTCTTAATTTTAGGCAAAGCTTTATCAGGTGGGGTATATCCAATTTCTGCAGTTTTAGCCAATGATGATATCATGGAAGTCATCAAACCCGGCCAACATGGTTCCACTTTTGGAGGCAACCCCTTAGCTGCTGCTGTAGCATTAGCCGCCTTAAAAGTAATTGAGGATGAAAAACTAGCGGATAATGCGCAAAAACTCGGTGAACTTTTTAGAAGTGAAATGACTAAATTAGTTAATAAATACGACTTGCTAAAATCTGTAAGAGGTAAGGGTTTGCTCAATGCAATTCTTATAAATGACACCCCCGAAAGCGAAACAGCCTGGAATATTTGTTTAAAACTACGTGACAATGGTTTATTAGCTAAACCGACCCATGGCAATATCATACGCTTTGCCCCACCTTTAGTAATGAATAAGGAACAATTGATGGAATGTGTAAGAATAATCGACAAAACATTTGATGAGTTTAAAGCATAGTGGCACAGGTTTTGTTTAAATCAAAAAAACAAATTATATTATCATGAAAAAATTTTTATTTTTATTTATTATTGTACTACTTTCTTTTGAAAGTATAGCACAATATTCGAGTATTACAGTATTTGCTAAAGATCCAACCCCTTTTTACCTAATCTTAAATGGCGTTAGACAAAACGAACAAGCTCAAACTAATATTAGAGTCGATGGTTTGACTGAGCAGTATTATCAGGCAAAAGTCATTTTTGCTGACCAACAGCTCCCTAGTATTGAAAAAAACTATTTACCGGTAGTTGATCCTGATGGCAAAAATGGACTTGTAACTTATGTCATTTCAGAAAAGAAAGGAAAACTTAAATTAAAATACTACAGTTTTACACCTACTTTAGAAATGATACCGCCTACTCCCGAAATGTGCGTTGTTTCATATAATACTACTCCAATGCCTGAGATTGTTTTTACTGAAACAGTAACCACCACTACTTCACAAAATCCTAACCAAGCAGGTATCAATATTAATGTAAATGATCTTGGTATAAACGCATCTATTCAGATTAATGATGGGCAGCATCAAGTTGGGTCTACAACGACCACTACCACTACTACTACAACTACATCTTCTCAAAGTATTCAACATGCAGGTGGTATTCATCAGAATGACTATAATGAATATAATCAATATGAAGCGTGTTATCCGATGGAAATGAGAGACTTTCATAATGCTAAGCAATCGATAAAAGATAAAAGTTTTGCAGAATCTAAATTAACGCTAGCCAAGCAAATTTCATCAAGTAACTGTTTAACCAGTGATCAAATTAGAGAAATAATGACTTTATTTTCTTTTGAGGACACAAAACTAGAATTTGCCAAGTATGCTTATGACTATAGTTATGATCCTCAAAATTATTGGAAAGTGAATGATGCTTTTGACTTTGAAAATAGTATTGATGAACTCAATGAGTATATAAATGGACCTAAAAGATAAGCTAATAAATTATTAAAAATTCAAAGGAAGCCGTCTCACAATTGAGGCGGTTTTTTTAATATCTTTAAAACAACTTTAAAACTGGTCATTTAATAAGTCACAACAAAAAAAGAATTACAAAATACACTTTGACTTTAAGTGCTATGAATCAATTAATTATTATCAAAAAAAATTGTTTTCTATTAATAATAATTCAACGATAAAAAAGTTTAAAAAGTTGATATATATCATTTTTAAAATACAGGCAATGTAACTAACTTTACATTACTAAATTAAATCAAAAACCAATTTGTAAAATGTCTATTATAAGACATACAGGAATTGTTACCGATACAAAAAATGAAAAAATTTCTGTACGAATAAATGATGCACTAACATGTCATTCTTGTGGACTTAAAAATGCCTGTGGTAAGCATGATGAGGAGCCAAAATTCTTTGAAATATCAGTAAAAGAAAACTATTCTCGTGGAGAAACAGTGTACCTTGAAATGAATTCAGAATTGGGTCTGAAAGCTATGCTACTGGCGTTTTTCTTTCCTTTCCTAGTCTTGATTATTGTCATCATGTTAAGCTTACAATTTTTTAATGAACTAATAGCAAGCATAATAGGTGTCGGTTTTGTTTCTCTTTATTACTGGATTTTACAAAAAAATGAAAATTTGATTGAAAAAAAAATCCATTTAAATATCTCTAAAACTACAAAAGAATGAATGATGTTTTAATGCAAAGTGTCGGAATTTTAGGTGGTCTTGGCCTCTTGTCTTCCATTTTTTTATTTGTTATATCAAAAGCATTCTACGTATATGAAGATCCTAAAATAGCATTAGTGGAAGACATCCTCCCAACGGCCAATTGTGGAGGCTGTGGTTCACCTGGCTGTAGTGCTTTTGCAGAGAAACTGGTCAAAACAGATGATATTTCCGATCTGTTCTGTCCGGTAGGTGGTAATGAAACCATGCAGGAAATTGCCAAACTTCTCGGGAAAGAGATTAAAGAAAAACCACCAATGTTGGCTGTAGTGCGTTGTCAAGGTTATTGTGATGTACGTCCACACACCACTAAATATGAAGGGCCAATTAGTTGTGCTATTGAATCTATGATCTATAGTGGCGAAACCGATTGTCAGTATGGTTGTCTCGGCAATGGAGATTGTGTAGATGCCTGTCTTTTTGATGCCATCTATATGGACGAAACCGATATTCCGGTTGTAATTTCAGATAAATGTACTGCTTGTAATGCCTGTGTAGAAGCGTGCCCCAGAGACATAATTGAACTTCGTCCCAAAAATAAAAAAGATCTTAAAATATTTGTAAGCTGTGTCAATCATGATGTAGCAGGTGCTGCCAGAAAATCTTGTCAAAATGCCTGTATTGCCTGTGGTAAATGTGTGGAAGTATGTCCAAAAGAAGCTATCACTATAACAGATAACCTAGCCTATATAGATCCGGTTTATTGTACCCTCTGTCGTAAATGCGTGGATGTTTGTCCAACAAATGCAATTGTAGAAACTAACTTTCCCGTTAAGAAAGTAAAAGCTTAAGATTGATAGACATTAATTAAACAAAACTCAATGTTACAAACTTTTCCGTTAGGTGGTATTCATCCTCCCGAAAACAAATTGACCAAAGACAAACCCATTGAAAAAATGCCTATTCCTAAAACTGTATATGTACCTGTAGCACAGCATATTGGTATACCTTCAGAAATAGTAGTCAATAAAAAAGATGTGGTAATTACTGGCCAACTCATCGCAAAAGCAAGTGGTAAAATATCAGCTCATATACATAGTCCTGTTTCTGGAAAAGTAACTAAAATTGATAAAATAGTTGACCATTCCGGTTATAAACAACAATGTATTGTCATCAAAACGGATATAAAAGCTACCGAGGAAGCTCAAATTAACACCGATAAATTGAGAACAGAGATCAAACTTTCTCCAAAAGAAATCTTGGAGCGTATTCATGAATGTGGAATTGTAGGTTTAGGTGGGGCAACATTCCCCTCTGAAGTAAAACTTCACGTCAACGCTGATAATCCTGTTGACACATTGATAGTCAATGGTGTAGAATGTGAACCCTATCTCACTGCCGACCATGCTTTGATGCTCGCAAAATCAAAAGAAATTTTAGTGGGTATTCAAATTCTAATAAAAGCCTTAGGAGTTGATAATGTAATTATAGGTATTGAGAATAACAAACCCAATGCCATTGAACTTTTTGAAAAATTGACCAAAAATAACGACAATATTAAAGTAGCTTCCCTTAAAGTTAAATATCCACAAGGTGGTGAAAAACAGCTCATTAAGGCGGTGTTAAACCGGGAAGTCCCTAAAGGTGGCCTGCCCAATCAGGTGGGTGTTGTCGTTCATAATGTGGGAACAGTTTTCGCCATTTATGAAGCCGTCCAATACAACAAACCCCTAATGGAAAGGGTAGTCACTTTAACCGGAAAAAATTTAATAAATGCTTCCAATTTTTGGGTGAAAATCGGCACTCCTGTCAAAGACCTTTTGGAAGCTTCCGGTGGTATTCCCGAGGATACAGAAAAGATCATCAACGGGGGGCCCATGATGGGAAAAGCCCTCAAAAACACCGATATTCCCGTTATAAAAGGAACCTCAGGCATTTTACTTATGCCGGATGTAGAATCTCACAGACCGGAGGTTCAAGCCTGTATCAGATGTGGAGGGTGTGTATCAGTTTGCCCGATGGGGTTAGAACCTTACTTATTAATGAGCCTTATAGAAAGGTCAAGGATTGAAAATGCTATTGACAACGACCTAATGACTTGTATAGAATGTGGTTCGTGCAGCTATATCTGCCCGGCTCACAGACCCTTACTAGATTTTATCCGCTTTGGAAAAAAATTACACAATCAAAATAAAGCCTCTTAAAGAATATGAGTCCAATAAGAAATATCGTTTCTGCCTCACCCCATATACATTCAGGGCAAAGTACACGAAAGATCATGCTAGACGTGATTATCGCACTTATTCCTGCTTTTTTAGTTGGTCTTTATGTATTTGGTATTGGCAGTTTGATTGTAACTGCAACGGCCATTTTATCTTGTGTACTTTTTGAGTTTCTCATTCAAAAATTCTGGATGAAAGAGGCTGGTAATGTCGGAGATCTTTCAGCAGTGGTTACAGGTATCCTACTTGCGTTTAACCTGCCTTCAAACATTCCTCTTTGGATGATCATAATAGGCAGCTTAGTCGCTATCGGTGTAGCCAAAATGTCTTTTGGTGGTATAGGTTTTAATATTTTTAATCCGGCACTTGTGGCTAGGGTTTTTTTATTAATCTCTTTTCCTGTAGAAATGACCAGTTGGCCCAAACCATTTGAAAATACATGGACATATTTAGACGCTACTACAGGTGCCACTACACTTGGCATTGCTAAAGAAGCCAGCTTAATGGGGCAAACATTATCAGAAGTATCGGATATGATACAAAGCTCACAGGATATGTTGCTCGGACTTACCGGTGGTTCCATTGGTGAGATGAGTGCCATTGCACTACTTTTAGGAGGAATATATCTGTTGTACAAAAAAGTGATTACCTGGCATATTCCGGTAAGTATATTACTTAGCATGTTTGTGATTGGAGGTATTTTCTGGTTAACTAAACAAGATATGTATTTAGACCCGGTGACCCAACTCATCAGTGGTGGGGCTATTCTTGGAGCGTTTTATATGGCAACAGACATGACCACCAGTCCTATGACACCTAAAGGCATGTTGATCTTTGGTGTGGGCATAGGTTTGATCAGTATTTTTATCAGGTTGTTTGGCGCTTATCCAGAAGGGGTGTCATTTGCCATTCTTATCATGAATGCCTTTGTACCACTCATCGACAATTATATCAAACCACGCCGTTTTGGGACTCCTATTAAATTTAAAATCAGATAAGTCATGGCAAAAAAAACTTCCAGCTTATTCAATATGCTCCTTACATTGGTCATCATTACCATCATTTCGGGTTTTTTATTAGGTTATGTCAATGAGGTGACCAAAGGGCCCAAAGCCAAGGTGCAATCGGCTAGAAAGATGAAAGCTTTACAAGAAGTACTACCTGCTTTTGACAATAATCTTTTGGAGGATGTGTTGTTTATCAATACCGAAAAAAAAGACAGCCTCGAGGTTTTTATTGCCAAAAATGCTGGCAATACCGTAGGTTACGCTATTGAAGGTAACTCTAATAAAGGTTTTAGCGGATTGGTCAAAACTATAGTCGGTTTTACTCCTTATGGCAGTATCAACAATATAGCTGTGGTAGAACAAAAAGAAACCCCTGGGTTGGGCACTAAAATGAAAGAAGCGGCTTTTATTCAGCAATTTATAGGAAAAAACCCTAATGATTTTGACCTCAGGGTAAAAAAAGACGGCGGGCAGGTTGATGCCCTCACGGGCGCTACAATCAGTACTAGGGCATTCAATGAAACCATTACCGATGCCTATCAGGTTTTTAAGGAAGCACAACAAAAAGTTAAACAATAGAACATGTCAGAAAATAAAAAAACAAGACTTATCATCAACGGTATCCTCAGAGACAATCCCGTTTTTGTCATGTTATTAGGTATGTGTCCCACTTTAGGGGTAACCTCTTCTGCTGAAAATGGCTTGGGTATGGGTGTGGCTACACTATTTGTACTATTACTTTCCAATATTGTGGTGTCTTTGATCAAGAGCCAAATCCCCGATAAAGTCCGTATTCCGGCTTTTATCGTCGTGATAGCCTCTTTTGTAACTATCGTTGAAATGTTAATGGAAGCTTACCTACCCAGCTTATATGATCAGTTAGGTATTTTTATACCATTGATCGTAGTAAACTGTTTGATTCTGGGTAGAGCCGAAGCCTTTGCTTCGCGCAATAACACCTGGGACAGTATTCTCGACGCGATCGGAATGGGGGTAGGATTTACTTTAGCCTTAACAGCTTTAGGTATCGTAAGGGAAATATTAGGTAGTGGCAGCCTGTTCAATTTCAAGTTTATACCAGACTCTGCCAATACTTTTATCGTATTTATTTTGCCTCCGGGTGCTTTTATTGCATTGGCTTACCTCAGTGTCTTATTTAACAAAATCAAATCTTAAGTATGGAATTTTTTGTCATTTTTATTGCAGCCGTATTTGTCAATAATATTGTATTGGCACAATTCCTCGGGATATGTCCATTTCTGGGTGTTTCCAATAAAATCTCAACTGCCGTGGGTATGACAGGGGCTGTTTTGTTCGTCATGACCTTCGCTACGCTAGTTACATATCTACTTTACACCTATGTTTTAGCACCTATGAATATGGCGTTTTTAAGAACTGTGACTTTTATTTTAGTGATCGCCTCTTTAGTGCAGATGATCGAGATTATGCTAAAAAAAGTGAGCCCCAGCCTGTATCAGGCATTGGGTGTTTTCCTACCCTTGATAACGACAAACTGTGCGGTATTGGGTGTCGCTATTTTGGCCTTGGGATTAGAACAAACCAATTTGTTAAAAGCTTTGTTTTTTGCGATTTCCAACGCCATAGGTTTTGGATTGGCTTTAATTCTTTTTGCCGGAATAAGAGAGAGAATGGAATTAGCAGAGGTGCCCAAAGGCATGCAGGGAGTGCCAATCAACTTGCTAATTGCCGGTTTGTTATCATTGGCTTTTCTTGGGTTTACGGGATTGGTTTAGAGATGTGAGATGTGAGATGTGAGATTTGACAACTTCCCACTTCGGGCTTCCAACTTTTTACTTTTTACTTTTTATTTTTTACTTTCACCTTCTTCGGCGGTACCGGATCATAACCACTTCCTCCCCAGGGATGGCAGGAACTGATACGTTTGATCGCCAACCAGCCACCTTTGAATAAGCCATGTACTTTCAAAGCCTCAATGGTATAATGTGAACAAGTAGGCTGGTAACGACAGGAATTGGGCGTATAAGGTGAGATAGCCACCTGATAGAATCGTACCAAGAGGATGAACGGGAATATGAGTATTTTTTTAAGGGTTTGCAAGGAGTTAATGGTTAAAAGTTATTAGTTAAGGGTTAAAGGTTAAAGGTTAAGGGTTAAAGGGTTAAAGGGTTAAAGGGTTAAAGGTTAATTGTTAAGGGTTAATTGAGTTAAATATTAAATATATGAAAATAAAAAAATAGCAAAATCACTAAACAAATAAGCCCAATTTCAGTGGTTAAAAATGGTTTATCCATGTAAATATCATCAAGTTTTCCTTTAAATCCTTTGAATGTCCAAATAAGAAATGTACC
>JANTFO010000044.1 GCA_024763365.1 Flavobacteriaceae bacterium | reverse complement strand
TCGTAAAGACTATAAAAAATGGTATTTTCATTTCTCGGAATCGATATAGCCGGTGCATATTTGGTAATACCACTAACACCTGTATAAAAACGAGTTAACTGTGCTACTTTATCTTCCTTCAGATCATAACGATAAATATCTCTAAAACCCTCTCTATCAGACAGGAAGTAAATGAAATTTCCATCTTTACCAAAAGTAGGATTTAAATTATTAGCTCCCGGAAAAACTTCCGGATTGAAATTGCGACCTGTTTTCAGGTCATAAATGGCAAAACTCAATTTGGTACAGGGGTTTTCCGCATTTCTAACTTTATCTGTTACAAATACAATCTGGTTCCCATTTGGTGACCAGCGTGGTTGCATTTCGGCAAAGGGATCGTCGGTGAGCTGGGTAAGATTTTTTGAATTAACATCTATTATAAAGAGGTCACTATAGCCATTTTTGAGGCCTGTAAAAACTATATTTTTTCCATCAGGAGACCAATCTATATTGTTAATGGAGGGTATTCCTTTAACAAAGAACTCATCCGTGATTTTTCCGGATTTTACATTGGCTATCACAATTTTATTTTTTCCCTCACTATAACCTACAAAAGCATATTGATTGCTATCTGGAGACCAGGTTCCGGCAGATTCAAAGGAGTCCAGGGCATCTAGATGTGTTTGACGGGTTCTTTTAGATAACTTCCTGATGATCTTTCCATTTGTAGCATCTGCTAAAAAGAGATCAATCGTAAAGAGATTTCTTTCAGATAAGAATATAAAATATTTGCCGTCGGGGCTTACAGATGGGGAAATATTAAGCCTACCCCCATTTTTACTATCCACCAACTTTTGGCCTTCAGCAGCTAATTTTCGATCATTTTTATATTTATTATAAAATGATTCGGTAGTAGTTTTCCATCTTTTGGAGAAAGAATCAGTAGGCATAAAAAGTTCGTGTTTAAAAGCCTCTTTCACCCCTAACTTAGCTGTTGTTTTATACAAAGGCAGGATGCGTTCATCACCAAATGTACCACCTACAAATGCCCAAAAAGCATGTCCGAACCTGTAAGGAAAATAGCGTGATTTATACAAATCTTTGATCGTTGGAAAATAGTCGTAGGCTACCGCATCACGCATCCACATAGCGGTATGGGCATCCTCACTTCCTATAGAAAAATACTCGGCCATTCCTTCGGTCATCCATAGGGGTATATTGGCCATATTATTCAAAGACAAAGAATCTCCGGATTTGACCATATTGTATTGATGTGCGTGGACTAGTTCATGCCCCATCACATGATCCGTTTGTGCATAAGATGTAGTTAAAGGGAAAATCACCCGGTTTTTAAGACCTTCAGTCACACCCCCAGTAGTGGTTCCAATAATTCCACTTACAGCAGCTGTTTGTTGGAAATCACCGTGATTGGCATATAGGATGATTGGTATTTTATAATCAAAAGTATCTTTAAAAATCACCATATGCCTTTGCCGCCAGGTTTCAGCTTCATTGGCCAAAGCTAGCGTCAAAGAATCATTATCTAAATAATGATAAATCTCGTAAGTAGGAGACTCTAAAACTTTAAAATTGAAATTTTTGTACTTTACTTTGTTTTGTCCAAAATACTGAGCTTGTGTTAATTGCGCAAGCATAAATGCGAAAACAAATATTAAAAACCGCGTAGTTTTTATGAGAAATATATGACTCTTAAGCATCACTAGATATCTTTAAAATATACACTAAATTATTATATAGATGCTAAATATACATAAAAGTAACATACACTAATACCAGCATTTTTAACTTTAACTTTTTTACTAAAGTTTTCTAATTCCTTATTTATTTATGACGGGCTTTTGACTTTTTCCTTTTTTTACCACTTTCTTTAAAATCTTTTTGTTTTTTGAATTTTTGATTTGATTTTTTGGAAGTGCTACTGCTATATTTATTTCTCCTACCTTTTTTACCTCCCTTTTTCTTTTCTTCTGAAGGTTCTACCGAAACGCTCCTCCCATTAAACACCAAATTATTATTGATGTTCTCAAGAAGCATATCTGCTGCTGCACTATCTATTTCAAAAAAAGAAAAGGTAGTCATCAGGTCAATTCTACCTATTTCGACGCTACTATCATCTAGAGCTTCATTGATTAATCCAATTAATCTGGCAGGATTCAATTTATCTTTTTTTCCCAAATTGATAAAAAACCTTGAAAAACCTTCACTACTTCTGCGGGATCTTGGTTGGCGTCTATCTTCTTGAATATTGATGTCTACTGCATTTTTATAGTATGATAAGAACCTGTTAAATTCTGCAGATACCATATGTTTGATGAGATCCTCTCTGGACAGGTCATTTAGCATTTCATAGATTTTTGGCAAAAAGGGAGCAATACGGTCTTCGTCCACTTCAATTTTGTCAATTTTATCCATCAAGGTGAATAATTGTGTCTGACAGATATCTTCTCCGGTAGGAATTAAGTTTTTCTTAAAAGTAATGCCGGAGAATCTTTCTATAGCTTTGATCTTTTTTGTTTCACGTGTGTGTGCAATTACGACAGAAATACCGCTTTTACCTGCTCTACCTGTCCGGCCACTTCTATGCGTGTAAATTTCCGGTTCATCCGGCAGGTTGTAATTAATAACATGTGTTAGGTTATTAACATCAATACCTCTGGCTGCAACATCTGTAGCAACTAATATTTGTAATCTTTTAGACCTAAATCTTCCCATTACATCATCCCGTTGAGCCTGTGATAAATCACCATTGATAGCATCTGCATTATAACCTGCATGACCGAGTTTATGAGCTATTTCGTTAGTCTCCCGTCTTGTTCTACAAAAAACGATACTATAGATATTGGGGTTTACATCAATAATTCTTTTTAAGGCTTCAAATCTATTTCGGGCGGAAGTTTCATATAATATATGTGCTACATTATTTGTCCCAACATTCATTTTGGCCACTTTAACTTCTATGGGATCGTACATATACTTCTTGGTAATCCTTGCCATTTCTTTTGACATGGTTGCCGAAAAAAGCAAGGTTTGTTTATTTTCAGGCGTTTTGCTGAGGATGGCATCCAGATCTTCCTTAAAACCCATTGTCAACATTTCATCAGCTTCGTCAAGAACTATACGATCTATACGGTCTATATTTAGTTTTCTGCGCTGCAAAAGATCTTTAGCACGTCCGGGCGTAGCTACTACTATTTGAGCACCTTTTTTGAGATCCCTAATTTGATTTTCTATACTACTTCCTCCATAAACGGCAAGAATCCTCAAACCTGCAGTGTTTTTCGCAAAATCTTTCATGTCTTTGGTTATCTGTAGGCAGAGTTCGCGTGTAGGTGCCAATATTAAGGTTTGTGTATGATGCTCTGATACATCGGTAAGTTGGACAGAGGGTAAGCCAAAAGCTGCTGTTTTTCCTGTTCCAGTTTGTGCAAAGGCTATGATATCTTCATTACTACCCAACAAAAGTGGAATGGTTTTTTCTTGAATGGGGGTAGGATTGATAAATCCTAAATCTGAAATAGCGTTTAAAAGTTCTTCGTTTAATCCGGTCTCTAAAAAGGTAATCATTCAATGTGTTTTAAAAATAGTTGGCAAAGATGAGCTAATTAATTGGATATTAATGTATTTATTGTATTTAATTCTATAATGCACTTTAATTACGTTTTTACACTAATATCATTACAAATCAATTTTTTATGTATCTTTGCCCTGTTCATTTTTGTGAACAAAGTGTCGAAAAAGATACGTAAGTATCGAACCAATGAAAAGCTTCTCGCCATTTTGGCGGATGCTTTTTTTTTCTTAAATAGTGTACCTTTACAAGTCTTTAACGCAAACCCAATTTCTCGTGAAAAGAAATAAAGCCGTCATCTATTTTCTACTACGCTTTTTTGTAAGCTACTTTTTACTCACAGGTGTTTATCAACTTTATATTCAAAGAAGTCAACAAAAGTCACCTGAATATCAATGTTGTGGGATTACTAATCTGGTCAGTAAGCAGGTCGAAAGCGTCGGAAATTTTCTAGGGTTTAACATAGTAACAAAGCAAAATCCTGATGAACTTTCTCAGCAAATTTTTTTGGATGATCAAGTAGTAGCGCAAATCGTTGAGGGCTGTAATGCGGTAAGTGTTATTATTCTCTACATTGCATTTATCATTGCTTTTAAAGGAAGTTTTAGAAACACAATACTCTTTGTGATTATAGGGAGTTTCTTAATATATGCATTAAATATTTTAAGAATCGTATTAATCAGTTGGGGGTTATATAAATATCCTCAATATGGTGATTTATTACACCAGATACTTTTTCCGGCAATCATTTATGGTTTTACTCTCTTGCTGTGGATCATATGGGTAAAATATTTTGCTGTCAATTCTAATTCAACTAAAAGATTTCAAGATGAATAGATGGTTTAAATACATCCTAATAGCCCTACTATTCATCGCTTTGATTGGTGTAAGGTATTTTGAACATCTGTTTTATGATCCCATGGAAATCTATTTTAAACACGCCTACTTAACAGAAAAAATTCCAAGTCTTGATTATCCCAAATACCTGTTTAATGTGGGGCTGAGATATATCATCAATATGCTTATATCCTTAAGCATTATTTTCTTGGCTTTTTGGAATAAAAAATTAGTCAGCTTTTCTTTTTGGTTTTATATCATTGCTTTTTTGGTATTACTAACCGCTTATCTTATCAGCCTAAATACTCAATTTGAACATCATTATTTGTTTGGTTTTTACATCAGGCGCTTTTTAACACATCCCATTTTTATATTGATTTTACTACCTGCTTTTTATTATCAAAAAAGACACGAATAATATTATTTTAACATATTATTATGTAATAATTGTTACATTTGTAGCGTGCAAAAAGAAGCTACTACAAATAGAATTATATCAGTATTCCTGTCATTGATTCTGCTGACAGCCGGGACTTCTTTTGGTGTTTACAAGCACGAATGCAAATCCGAGCACTCTAAAAGTTGGGGTATTAATTTGCCAGAATATGATAGCTGTTGTAACGGATCTTGTCATTCTAAAGATCTTGAGAATACTACCAGTCATTGTACCGATATTGACGATTGTTGTCAGCAAATATTTATTTTACACTTAGCCAAAGAAGCGATAGCTCAATCCTTTAATTTTCCCTTCAATTCAGTGGAAGCTATTTGGTTTTTTGATTTCAATTTCCAAAACTTCATTGAGCTTACAGAATACTATGAATTTTCATCTCACTTTAATTTTCGGCTGAAACCTAAGCCGGATCTACAAGCATTATTTCAGGTCTACATCATTTGATTTAGCATTAAGGAAACACTATTTCTAACAAAATTTCTAAATCAAATAAATAGTAAAAGAATGAAAAATCTTATTTTATTGTTGTTGGCCTTATTTGGCTTACATCAATCATACAGTCAAAAAATATTAAAAGGAGAAGTATTATATAATGATGAAGAACATATTCATTTACATGGGTTGCCCGGAGCTAATGTGTATTGGCTAAATACACATACAGGTGTTACCACAGATGAATCAGGACAATTTGAAATAACTAAAAACAAAAATCATAATCATTTGATCATAAGCTATATAGGCTACAAAACAGATACAATTACCATCAAACCCGATCAATTTTACCTCAAACATCAGATGCGTGAAGTACTATCATTAGGAGAAGTGGAAGTGATTGCAGAAAAGAAGGATATGCATATTTCCAAGTTTGGGGTCAATCTAACCGAGCATTTAAACGAAGGAGAGCTACTCAAAGCGGCTTGCTGTAATTTGTCGGAAAGTTTTGAAACCAACCCTAGTGTCGATATTTCTTTTAGCGATCCCGTTACCGGAACCAAGCAAATTCAAATGCTCGGCCTCAGCGGACCCTATATCCAGATCACACAAGAGAATATACCGGCTATAAGAGGTGCGAATCAAACTGCCGGAATGAGTTTTATTCCCGGCACTTGGGTAGAAAGTATTCAAATATCAAAAGGCGCTGGTTCCGTAATTAACGGCTTTGAAAGTATGGCAGGCCAAATCAATACCGAACTCAAAAAACCAACTCATGAACCTGAGATATTTTTCAATTTATTTAGCAATGATAAAGAACGACTGGAAATCAACACTGATGCCAATGTACATTTAAATGAAGTATTGTCAACCGCCTTATTCCTGCACCACAATCAAAGAAAGCATAAAACAGATGAAAATGGAGATGGTTTTCTTGATATGCCTATCGGTTCACAATGGAATTTTATGAACAGGTGGCATTATTCGCAAAGTAAAACCGGACTGGAAAGTGATTTGATTATCAAAGCTTTACATGATACGAAGCAAAGTGGACAAATTGCATATAACCCGGACCTACATCAAAACACAACCACCTACTGGGGATCTGAAAACAGTACAGAACGCTACGAAGCATTCTATAAAATTGGTAAGATATTTCCGAATATTCCTTATAAAAGTTTTGGCTTCCAATCGAACTTTGTTTACCACAAGCAAGAAGCTTATTACGGTTTCACTTCTCACAATATCAAACAAAACAGCATATATTTAAATGGTATTTATCAATCTATTTTAAGTAATACCTATCATAAGTTTAAAACAGGTTTGAGTGTCGTCTATGATCAATATGATGAAATGGTAAATATTGATGACTATGACCGGACAGAAAAGAGTATAGGTGGTTTTTTTGAGTATGATTTTGACCGGGGAGATAATCTTAGCTTAAATGCTGGCCTACGCACTGATTATCATAATCTTATGGGGTGGTTTGTCACCCCCAGATTACATGTCAGGTATCAGATTTTACCCGAACTCACCTTGAGAACTTCAGCAGGAAGAGGCAAGCGTATGGCACAGATCTTTACTGAAAATACAGCACTTTTTACCTCAAACAGAACTTTGGAAATTTACGACACTACAGACTATGTTTACGGGTTGGAACCCGAAACAGCTTGGAACTATGGGTTCAACTTTTTATGGAGTTTCAGGCTGGCAAACCGAAGTTCGCAACTTAGCCTGGATTATTACGAAACTTTTTTTGAAAATCAGGTTGTTGTGGACAGAGAAACACCCGGTTTGGTGAGTATTTACAATTTAGATGGGAAATCTATCGCAAAGAGCTTACAAGCGAGTATAAACCTATCCCCTTTTGAGGGATTTGAGTCCCGCTGGGCTTACAAATTTTATGACGTAAAAACAACTTATGGCAATTCATTAAAAGACAAAGTATTGCTACCTCGTGATCGTTTGTTTATCAATCTAGCATACGAAACCTTTAGTAAGAATTGGCATTTTGACATAACAGCAAACCGGGTTGGAAGCCAGCGTATACCAGCCACTTATGTCGAAAATAATAATTTGAAAAATGAGTATTACACTTCTGCATATTGGTTAATACAAGGCCAAATTCGTAAAGTGTTTGCTGAAAATTTTGAGATTTATGGCGGTGTAGAAAATTTGACAGATTTTGTTCAGGAAAACCCCATTATTGGAGCAGCAGATCCTTATGGAAACTACTTTGATGCCGGATTGATCTATGCTCCTACAGAAGGGAGAAAATTTTATGGGGGCATTCGTTACAAGCTACCTATTCAGTCGCAAGTGAAAATGAATCATTAATTATTAATAATATTCAAAATGAAAACAATTAGTTTAATCCTTTTATTATTTGTGGGCTCTTTGACATATGCCCAAACAGAAAATAACACAAAAACCTTAACAAAAACATTTTGGGTCAATGGTGTTTGTGAAATGTGTCAAAAACGTATCCAGAAAGCAGCCTTAAGTGTTAATGGAGTTAAGTTGGCCCAATGGGACATAGACACGAAAATGTTAAAAGTTATTTATAAAACAAAAAAATGTTCTTTACTAGATATTCAGAAAGCTATTGCGCAAGCAGGGCATGATAATGCCGGAATCCGGGCTACTGATGAAGCCTATGATAACTTACACAATTGTTGCCATTATGAACGCCAAAATTAATTTTAACATTTTTGCATTGTATGTTGTGTAATAATTGTTACATTTGCATCAATCTAATTACTAATTTATAATACAAAAAATGAAAAAAATATTTTATACTTTGATACTCGGCCTTGCTTTTACAGCTTTCATGAATGCACAATCGTCAAATGAAGAAAAAGCAGAAGCCGAAGTGAAAGTTATAGCGAAAGAAGCTAAAGCTGATGATTCTAAAAAAGATAAGGAATGTAAAAGTAAAACTTTTGCCATTAGCGATAAAAAATCATGTGCAACCAAGAAAAAAAGTTGTAAACGTACTTGTAAGCACTAATTTTGTTTATGTTTGAATTGAAAAAGGCTGCCTGATTAGGCAGCCTTTTTTATAGGGTATCACTTTATAAACTAATATTTTACAAACCCAGCACTTCCACACCCTGCTCAAAAACAATATCTACGGGGATTTTGGCATCACTTAATCGTTCCAAATCATCTTGTAATTCCTGATGGATCACCCCTTTTTCTTTAACTAACTGAGCTACCTCATCATATGCACCATCTCCTTGTAAAGTCAAAATTAAGTTTGACAGGCTGGCAATGGCTTCTTCCATTTTATTATAATTCACGGTATAAGTACCATCTTCATTCCTGGTAAATGCACCATGCTCCTTAAAATAGTTAAAACGAATCATATTGGCTTTGCCATGAGCAGAACTTGCACCAAAACGAACAGAACGAAAAATACCAGCCATAAAAGTCGTCATAAAATCTTTCATATCGCCATCTAACTCACCTTTTTGATGAAGCTGTTGCACCATATAGATTCCCAAAATATCCGCTTTGCCTTCTTCCAAAGCTGAGTGATGTTCTTTTAAGGCTTCTTTCACATACACATCTTGGTTGCCAACCAATTTTTTGATACCTAAGCCGTGCGCCACTTCATGGAACATGGTATTGGCAAAAAAGGCATCAAAAGTCACGGATTCTCTTTGTTCGGGTGTGATTAAGACCTCTGTTATTGGCAACATAATTTTATCAAATTTGGCACGCATCGCATTTTTAAGTTGTAAGCGTCTGGTTCCTTTTTGAAGCTGCACTTCTTCATCATTAGGTAGGTTGATAGCTATTGTTTTACCACCCGCATTACAATCACCTGCATAATATATCACATCATAGGCATTAAGTTCAGAATCTGTTCCTGGTGATTCGGATTTGTATTTAGCATCCACCGGCAAATTTTGTTGTAACTCCGGTAAAAAGTCAGCGTATTTTGACAATTTTTCACTCCAATCCATGTCTTTTACCAATACATACCCTTCATAAGAAGCTTTAGCTCCAAAAAGCTCATCTTCATAAGTTTCAATAGGTCCTATCACTATATCCAAGCGGTTGGTTTTCATATCCAGCCAGGCAAAATCACTGGGTTGGTAATCGTCATTTAGTAAGGCTTTTGATCGCATTTCCAAATACTTTTTCAATCCGGCATCGTCTGCATACTTTGAGGCTTCCAAAAGATAAGAAGCGGCATCTCCTAGCTGCGCTTTAAAAACTTCATTATAGGGTCTCACAACCAAATTTCCTTCATGATCTCTCCTTAAAAAAGTGTACAAACTACTTTTCCCTTCCAAGACAGCTGCTTCAAATTCCTCTTTGGTCATATCAGACGGATAGAAATTAGCTCCTTTGGGTTTTTCTCCAAAGCCATCTATAAAAGGCTTATTGCCTTCCATCCTATCCCAAGGTCCGTAATTGATTTTTACATATTCTTTTAAATTCTCATCAGCAATACCGGCTAACAATTCATTTTTATCTCCATAGGCCTGTTCCCAATAGAGGTCGTTCATAATCTCGGCTGCATTGATCAATAGCGGGATCATTTTTCTCTCATTTTCTGTGAGATTGTCAATATTCGTTGTCAGTTTGACCGGAGCATAAGAATTGAGTTTTTCTGCAATTTTCATGTCAGTACTTTCATAGGTGGTTTGTGACTTGGCTTTTCGTGCTTTATTGTTGTCTTTACAGGCATTAAAGACCAATAAAACCATGCTTATTAGGATGAGTTTTTTCATTTGTATAAAAATTAATTTGGTTCAAAATTACTTATTTCATCAATAATCTCTGCAATAAATCCAATCTATTTACCCTTTTTAGCGTTTTCCTGATCCAGGCTTGATGATCCTTTTTATACCAGAAGAAAAAACGGTGTTGCTCATCACGTTCTTTTTTAGTACGCGGAGTATAAACTTTTTTCAATGTATAAGGATGGTAACCACTATAATAAATAACGGTAGCCACTGTCATAGGGGTAGGCGTAAATCCCTGAACTTGTTCGAGCTTGAAACCCATATCTTTGGTTTCACAAGCCAAATTGGCCATATCTTCCAATTCACTGGCAGGATGGCTGGAAATAAAATAAGGAATGAGTTGCAGATTGAGTTTAAACTTCTGATTGATGCTATCAAATTGCTTCTTAAAAATATGGAAATACTTAAAAGAAGGTTTACGCATCAATTTCAATACCGGGTCTGAGGTGTGTTCCGGTGCTACTTTCAAACGACCGGAAACATGGTTTTTGAGCACTTCTTCTGTATAATTCTGCAGATCCTTTGGATCAGCTTTTTTATTGAATTCAGGAACCAACATATCATAACGGATACCACTTCCCACAAAAGATTTCTTGACATCAGGATGAGCATCTATGGCTTTATACAGGTCTGTCATAGCTTGGTGGGATGTGTCCAGATTATGACAAATCACGGGTGAGATACATGATGGAGAGGTACATCTATCGCAGATTTCTTGAATCTTTCCTTTCATTTTATACATATTGGCCGAAGGGCCACCCACATCACTTAAATAGCCTTTAAAACCAGGCATTTTAGTGACTCTATCTACTTCTTTTAGAATTGATTCCTGACTTCTACTGGCGATGAATTTTCCTTGATGCGCAGAAATAGTACAGAAACTACAACCCCCAAAGCAACCCCGGTGTATGTTAATAGAAAACTTGATCATCTCAAAAGCAGGAATAGGTCCTCTATTTTTATACCGCGGATGAGGAAGCCTGATAAAGGGTAGATCAAAAGAGGCATCCATTTCCTTTTCTGTCATCGTTGGAAAAGGTGGGTTAATGGTTAAAAGCCTATCCCCTACTTTTTGAAAGATGCGCCTACCCTTAACTTTATTGGATTCCGTTTCAATAATTTTAAAATTGGATGCAAAAGTTTTTTTATCAGCCAAACAGTCCTCATGGCTATGAATCCTGACGTCTTCCCAGTTTTTATTTTTAGGAATTTTGTCGTAATCTGGTAGCATAAAAGCTGTTTGCTTTATCGTTTTTAAAGAATCAAAAGGCACCCCTTTTAAGAGTAAAGTGACCAATTCACGTATAGCTTGCTCACCCATCCCATAAACCAACATATCAGCACCGCTTTCTTCCAAAATGCTAGGTTTTAGTGTGTCGCTCCAATAATCGTAATGGGTAACTCTTCTGAGCGAAGCCTCAATGCCACCAATTATTACCGGTACATGAGGAAATTTTTCTTTCAGGATTTTAGTGTAAACAGTAGTAGCGTAATCAGGACGAAAACCTTTGTCCCCACCGGGTGTGTATGCATCATTGTCCCGTAAACGTTTGTTAGCGGTATAATTACTTACCATAGAATCCATGGATCCGGATGTGACTGCAAAAAAGAGGTTGGGTTTACCCAATTTAGTGAAATCCTGCAGATTATCTTTAACATTAGGCTGAGGAACTATTGCTACCTTTAAGCCCATACTTTCCAAAATACGCCCCACAACCGCCGGCCCAAATGCAGGATGATCTATATAAGCGTCTCCACTAAACAAAATTACATCCAATGACTCCCACCCCCTTACTTTTGCTTCGCGTTTATTTGTCGGCAGCCAATCTGAAAGGCGGTAATATTCTAATGATTTTTGTTTGTTTTGGATTTGATTAGGCATATTTGTTAGTAGTCAAAATAAAAAATGGTGGTTTTTAAAATAGAACATGAAGTGTTTGGCAGGTCAATTTAAATTCATAATCTTTACCAACATATCCCTGTTTTTAATGTTAATATCTTTTCCATAGGCATCCACAATATTGTCCTTTCGCAATTCCGCAATGGTACGCACCACATTTTCTGTAGTCATACCTACCAATTGAGCTATTTCTACTCGCGAAATGGGAATCTCAAAATCATCGGATTGAAAAATATCTGAAAAGTAGAGTAAAACTTGAGCAACCCTGCCGGTCAATCTTTTTTGGTTTAAATCTAAATAATTAAATAAAATTCTTTCTGATGCTTTGTTTAGGGTAGCAATCATACTCATCGCAAAATCCCCATTTTCACTCACCAATTGCCTAATCTCTGCCATATCGAGAATACAGATAATAGAGTTATGCAAAGCCGTTACAGAATAGGTATAAGAATTTCCCGCAAAAACAGACAACAAACTAACAAAATCTTTAGGGATTCCCAGTGAAATGATTTGTCTGCCATTAGGGGTATCTCTGTAGAGTTTTACCAAACCTTCTTTTAAATAAATAAAATCTTTGATAGGATCACCTTGCCGGATGATTAACTCCCCTGCTCTTACTTCTTTTTCAATTCGGCTGCCACAAAATTCTTCTAATTCTGCTTCTTTAACAGTCGCATAAAAGATATTCTTGATTTCACAAAATTCGCAGGTACATATCATTTAACAAATATAAAGTTTTTAAGTTATCCGGTGACCTTGGAACGATATTTAGTCATCTGATACTAAAAGTCTTCATTTGACTCCATCTTAAACATTGATAATTATCATTGTCTGATTTTTGTCATGTATTGAGGCTTTACATCTCTACTATTTTTGTATCTGATTGAAACAAATGTTACATATTTAACAGCTTACAAATGAAAAACTTAGTAATTCTTGGAGCCGGAACAGCCGGAACAATGATGGCCAACAAATTGAGAAGAGCCCTGGAAAAAGACGAATGGAAAATCACTATCATAGATCAATTTAAAACCCATTATTATCAACCGGGGTTCTTATTCATCCCTTTTGAAATATACAACAAACAGGATGTGATCAAACCAAAATCCAATTTTATTCCACCAGGTGTAAATTTGATTTACAACGAAATTGACAAAGTTGAAGCAGACGACAATAAAGTCCATCTTACAGATGGAAGAGTCATAAATTATGACTTACTCATCATTGCAACAGGTACGCAAACAAGACCTGATGAAACCCCTGGCATGAAAGACAAACTATGGTATAAAGACATTTTTGATTTTTATACGGTTGAAGGTGCTGTTGCATTACAAAAAAAATTTAAAAGCTGGCAAGGGGGTAAATTAGTCATGTTAATCACTGAAATACCTTTTAAGTGTCCTGTAGCTCCTATTGAATTTGTCTGTTTGGCCGAAGCATTTTTTGCCAAAAAAGGCATGAGAGATAAAGTAGAGATCACTTATGTCACACCGATGTCAGGGGCATTCACAAAACCCGTAGCGACCAAAATGCTTAGTGAACTTCTGAAAGAAAAAAACATCAAAGTAATTCCTGATTTTTATTTAGAGCGTATAGACAACGACCAGAAAAAGATCATCAGTTATGACGAACAGGAGATTGATTTTGACCTACTTACAGTTGTACCTACAAATATGGGTTCAGAAATGATTGAACGATCAGGACTGGGTGATGACCTCAACTTCGTCCCTACAGACAAACACACCTTACAATCTGAAAAACATGAGAACATTTTTGTCATAGGTGATGCTGCCAATATTCCTACCTCCAAAGCCGGCTCAGTGGCACATTTTGCCGGAGATATCCTTTTTGAGAACATCTTGAGTTATATCGAAGGAAGACCATTGATGGCTAAATTTGACGGCCATGCAAATTGCTATATCGAAACTGGTTATGGAAAAGGTGCCTTAATCGATTTCAATTATGATACAGAACCCCTTCCCGGCACATTTCCACTTCCAGGCATTGGGCCATTTGGTTTGCTAAAAAACACTAAAATAAACCACTATGGAAAGATCATTTTCCGTTGGATATACTGGCATATTTTACTAAAGGGTAAAGAATTGCCCGTGGAGGCCGATATGACTATGGCAGGTAAACAAAAAGTATCAATCTAAATCATGCGGATATGAACGAAAAAAGCCTGCAAACACAGATTAATACGTTGAACGATAAAATGGACCTACTGCTGGAGTATGTCACAGAACAACGTAAGAAAACGGAAACTGTAGATGACCTCATCTCAGATTTCAGCATCATTGGGAAAGATGTTTACGATACAGCCGTTGAAGAACTCAATAACCAAGCTATTGAACTTAATCCTGAAGAATTAACCGAACTGGGAATACAATTCCTCCGTAATATTCCCACTTTCATCAATCTGATGAATTCGTTAGAATCTACAATGGACCTACTCAAAGAGGCAGGGCCTATTGTCAATGAGGTAATCATTGATACCACCAAAACTCTTGGCGAATTTGAACAAAAGGGATACTTCGAATTCCTTAAAGAAGTAGCCGGAATTGTAGATAATATCGTCTCAGGATTTACTCCGGAAGACGTAAAATCCCTGGCCGATAATATTGTTTCTATATTAGAAACTGTTAAGCATATTACCCAACCAGATATGATCAAGTCCATAGATAATGCTGTAAAAATTTATGCCAGCATTGAAATGGAAAATGTACCCGAGTATAGTATGATAAAAACCATACGTGTATTAAATACCAAAGAGATGCGTAAAAGCTTAGGTTTCATCATAACGTTCTTGCAAAATTTATCAAAAACAATTAATAATTAACCCACCTGCCTTGCCTGCCTTTTGGCAGGCGGCTAGGCAGGTCATTTAAATCAAAAATCATGGCAGAAATAACAGTAAATGGAAAAAGCATTCAACTAACCGAAGATGGATATATGACAGATCCTTCACAATGGGATAAAGATGTAGCAGTAGCTTTAGCAAAAGCTGACAACTTTGAATTAACAGATGATCACTTCAAGGTGTTGGAATACCTAAGAAAAGAGTATGAGGCCGGAGCTACACTCACTATCAGAAAAGTAGGTAAATCCGGAATTGTAGATATTAAAGGTCTGTATAAACTATTCCCTGGAGGCCCACTAAAATTCTCCTCCAAATATGCAGGGATTCCTAAACCTACCTCTTGTGTGTAAGATATTTATAAAACAACTAAAAAAACATGTAAAATGACAACAACAGAAAAAAAACCTTTAGAAAAGGTTTGTATTATTTGTGCTAAAGGTTCCATTGAGGACGTATACGCTGCTTTGGTCATGGCCAATGGAGCTGTCATGGAAGGTATTGAAACCAAATTGTTCTTCACCTTCTTTGGACTAGATGCTATAACCAAAAAACAAATGAAACACCTTCATACGGCAACAGTGGGAAATCCTGCCATGCGCATGCCCGGTGGATTGCCATTCCCAACACTTTTGGGTGCTATTCCTTTTGTAGAATCAGGTGTTTCGGCTATGATGCGTAGCCAAATGGCAAAGTTGGACATTCCTGATGTAGAAGAATTTTTGGAAATGATCACAGCAGGTGGTGGTGAGATATTTGCCTGTAAGCTGGCTGCTGATATGTTCAAATTGGAAAAAGAGGATCTGCACGAAGAGGTTAAAGACATCATTACCGTAGGCCAATTTTATGAACTAGCAGAGGGAGATAGAACTCAAATTATCTTTACATAATTATCACATATTGATATATAAAGCTGCCTTAAAAATCATTATTTTAAGGCAGCTTCATGTTTTGAAACGCTACTTCAATTTCCCTATCAAATCAAAATCAGTAGCTTCGGTAATTTCAACCTCCACAAAATGGCCTAAATTGATATAATAAGCTGAGCTTTTGACCAATACTTCATTATCTACATCAGGAGAATCATATTGGGTACGGCCTATATAATAGCCTCCTTCTTCCCTATCAAATATACAGCGATAAGTATTACCCAATTTTTGTTGGTTGAGTTCAAAAGAAATACCTGCTTGCAATTCCATAATCTCTGCAACTCTCTGTTGCTTAACATCTTCAGGCACATCATCAACTAAAGTACCTGCATGGGTATCTTCTTCATGAGAATAGGCAAAGACACCCAAACGGTCAAATTTTGTCTCTCTTACCCACTCTTTGAGTTCTTGAAACTGTTCCTCGGTTTCTCCGGGATAACCTACAATTAATGTGGTACGTATGGCAATATCAGGTACATAGGATCTGAAATCCCTTATGAGTTTTTCCAAAGCATTGCGATCATGTCCGCGCCGCATAGATTTTAAAATATCAGAATTGATATGCTGTAAGGGAATGTCTATATACTTACAAATTTTGGGCTCGTCCCGCATCACTTCCAATACATCCAAAGGGAAACCTGTAGGATAAGCATAATGTAAACGTATCCATTCAATACCTTCCACTTTGGTCAGTTCTTTAAGTAGATGAGCCAGCCTTCTTTCTTTATAAATATCAATCCCATAATAGGTTAGATCTTGAGCAATGAGGATAAGTTCTTTGACACCTTTGGCAGCTAATTTCTGCGCTTCTGACACTAAATATTCAATAGGTTGAGACACATTTTTTCCACGCATCAAGGGAATGGCACAAAAAGAACAGGGACGGTCACAGCCTTCAGCTATTTTGAGATAGGCAAAATGTTTTGGGGTTGTCATTAAGCGTTCGCCGACTAATTCTTTTTTATAATCAGCACCCAAAACTTTCAACAGATCTGGTAAATCATGTGTTCCGAAATACTGGTCTACATCGGC
>JANTFO010000043.1 GCA_024763365.1 Flavobacteriaceae bacterium | reverse complement strand
ATTGAGAATTTCTATATTTGTCAAGGCTTGCATTTGAAAAAGCATCTCATTACCTGCTCTTTTGGCAGGATCTCCTGTACAGCTTTCTTCAGTGCCCAATACTGCAAAGTTCACTTTGGCGGCGTTTAATATTTTTACAAAAGCACGGGTTATTTTTTTTGCCCGGTCGTCATAACTTCCGGCGCAGCCTACCCAAAAGAGTATATCAGGTTTTTTGCCTTCAGCTGCTAATTCTGCCATGGTAGGTATGTTCATTGTTTGAAGTGTTTTGTGTTCTTTGTTCCTTAGATACCTGCGAAAGCAGGTATGTTCCTTGTTTCTTATTCCGTGTTTCTCTTTAACTATTAACCATAAACTCTAATAACTAAAATCTAATATCTCATGTCTCATATCTCATATCTCACGTCTCAAGTCTCATATCTTATATCTCACGTCTCATATCTCACGTCTCACATCTAAAATCATTCATCTTTCCAATTCAACCTATCCTGTGGACTGTATTGCCATGGAGCTCCATTGTTTTCAATATTGGTCATCATAATATTGAGTTCACTGGGTGCTGCTGATTGCTCTAATACCAAATAGCGACGCATATCTAAAATGATAGACAGTGGGTCAATCAAGACAGGACATTCAATCACACAGGCATTACAGCTGGTACAAGCCCAAAGCTCTTCGGGTGTGATATAATCATTTAATAATTCTTTCCCATCGGGTATAAATTTTCCGTTTTTGTCTATGTTTTTACCCACTTCTTCCAGCCGGTCACGGGTTTTCATCATGATGGCACGTGGTGATAGCTCTTTACCTGTTTGATTGGCCGGACACACCGATGTACAGCGTCCACATTCCGTACAGGTATAGGCATTGAGTAGTTGGACCCTGTTGAGGTCAAATATATCACTGGCGCCAAATTTGTCGGGAACAGCTGCTTCATCACTGTCCGTTGGCGCTGCAAAAGGATCGGCATTGGGATCCAACATCAATTTTACTTCGTTGGTAATAGCTTCCAGGTTGTTCATCTTACCGGGTTTTTCCAAATTGGCGTAAAAAACATTCGGAAATGCGGAAAGTATGTGGAAATGTTTTGAATAGTAAAGGTAGTTTAGGAATATGAAAATACCGATGATGTGTAACCACCAGGCAACGCGTTCTATTAGGATAAGTGTAGAAGTGTTTTCAGGTAAAATTGTTGCTATCCAACTACTTATAGGAAAACTGCCGGCTTTAACATAATGACCAACACCTAGTTGTTGCAGTTTAAAGTCAGCGGCATTCATAAGGAGGAATAATGACATCAGTACCATTTCAAAATATAAGATATTCAAGGCGTCATTTTTGGGCCATCGGGTCATTTCTTTACTCCAGAAACGTGGTATTTTAACGATCATACGCCTTGACCAAAAGATGATCACAGATATCAAAACCAAGAAAGCGATAATTTCAAAACTGCCTATAAGAAAGTTATAGAATTTTCCTAGCGGTGCAAAAAATCGATGGGTACTGAACAGCCCATCTATGATGATTTCCAGAAACTCAATATTTACGATAATAAAACCAACATATACGATAATGTGTAAAATACCTGCCAGTGGTCTACGAACCATTTTGGATTGGCCAAAAGCTACCAAAGCTACATTTTGCCAGCGTTTGGCTTTTAGATTTGTTCTGTTAGTGGATTTTCCTAAGCGGATATTTCTAAATATCTTTTTGACATTATAAATAAAAAAGGCAAAACCGCCAATTACTAAAAGTGCAAACAGAATATTTGGTAAGTAGTGCATAGTTCCCTTGTATTGTGAAATATATACAAAGATAAGTAATTGAATTCAAAAAATATTATGTATAGCAGTATAGTTAGTAAGCCTAACGTGGACAAGCCACAAATCTCAAATTCCAAATCTCAAATAAATTCCAAATTTCAATCCAGAAACTTCGGGATTAAACACCAAAATTCTTGCAAAAAAACAAGAATATCATTAGTAAGATACTAACTATATATGATGTAAGGGTCAACACATTTGAATTTTTAGGTACTGTAAATCAGTCTATTATGTTTTTGATTCTCTCAATCATAATAACATAAACACTTTAATATCAAATAATATCATTTTTAAATGCGTTTGCCCTGTATATGATGTACATTTTTAGGTAAATTATGGAGTCTCTTTCTCAATATACCCGTTCTTATCTTTTTTGCCAAAAACAGAAAAATGTACAAATCTTTTAGGATGTTCTTTGACTTCATGTAGAAGTTCTTCCAATTCTTTGGAAGCATTAGTCAAGTTGTTATAAAGGGCTTTGTCATTGATTAATTTACCCAGGCTACCTTCACCCGAGTCAATTTTTTGAACTACGGCATTTAGATTGTCAATAGTATTTTGTAATTCATTGACTGTAGCTGCAATTTGGGCTTTCTCTAATTCCGAGCTTAAATTTTGGGTAAGTTTGCCCAATTCATTAGTGGTATTATCAATATTTTGGATGGAATTGCTAATAGCGCTTTTATTTTCATCAACAATTGCATCTATATTTTTTGAAATATCATTAAAGTTTTTAGTGGCTTGATGTAGTTGATTTACACTATTTTTCAAATTATTTCGGGTGGTTTTATTTAAAATATCATTAAGGCCGACTAATAAAGAATCTGCTTCTACGATCATACTTTCAATTTTGGCTTGAAGGGGGTTGAGCTTTTCTCCGACTGAAGAAAAGATATCCGATTCGATCTCCCCTTTGAATAAATCGCCGGGTTTGGCCTCTTCACCTTCATAGGAAGGAATGATAGCTAAGGCTTTGCCACCCATCAATCCATCACTATAAATTTTTACAATCGAATTTTTAGAAAATTTAAAATCGGATTCTTCGCTAAATTCAACGATGAGTTCACCCCTTTTGTTTGGGTCTGGATTAGGGATGATATTTTGTACTTTCCCTACTTGAAAACCATTAATCGTTACGATACTAGCTGTATTTAATCCTTGTACATTTTTATATTCTGCAAAATAAGTATCTATATTTCCTGAAAATAAATTCTTTCCTTTCAAATAATTAAATCCCCAGATAAATAGAGCTAATGCTGCAATAAAAACAACGCCGGTTTTAAATTCTCTTGATATTTTCAAAACGTTTTATTTCAGTTAATACTATTTTTTGAATTCAAAAACTAATACAATATTAGTACTATTTTAGAGATTGACACCTAAGGTTGTCTTGAATTTAACAATTTGTTTAAGGAGAGACGTTCTTTTCCTTTGAAAGCAACGATGAAGGCAGAAGTATAACCTTTAGCAACTGCTTCTTTTTTATATCTTTTAATTTGATTGTAATCAGCTGTTTTACCGTAATAATACTTATAAAAATTTTCAACTTTAACCCTTTCTACTTTTTTAAGTCCTTTGAAATTGTATGATTTGGTTTCAATTTTTCTGGTACCGGAGGCTATCTGAACTTTAAAATCAATACCTTCATAGATGTTACTTTTAGAAACATTACTATGCGATACTTTTATAGCGTTTTTTTCTAATTCATTCTTATAAGTTTTAATTCCACTAACAATTGAGGTAGCAATTTTTTCTTGTCCTTTCTTATTACGCAGGAAATCTTCTTCTTCCTTGTTGCTTAAAAAACCAATTTCTATTAGTATCGATGGCATATAAGTTTGGTGTAACACCACAAAACCAGCTTGTTTAACTCCTCTTGATCTGCGCTTGCCCACATTTTTAAGACTATTTTCCATGATCTTTGCGATACGAATACTTTGATCCAAAAAATCCTCTTGAAGCAAAGTAAGGCTTATAATGGAAGCAGGGGAATGAGGATCATAACTGTAATGTCTTTCATAATCTTCTTCCAGTAAGATCACATCATTTTCACGTTTTGCTACTGCCAGATTAGTTTCATTTCGGTGAACACCCAATACATAAGTTTCTGTTCCATTGGCCTTATAACTAGCAGCATTGGCATGAATAGAAATAAACAGATCGGCGTCGGCTTTGTTAGCAATGTCACCTCGTTTTTTGAGTTCTATAAAAGTATCGTCACGGCGAGTAAGTATTACTTTTATGCCAGGCATTTGCTCTTTAAGCTTTTTTTCAACTTCTAAAGCCACGTTTAGTACTACGTTTTTTTCATAGAGGTTTTTGTATCTTTTAGTACCGGTAGTTCCGGTATCTTTTCCACCATGTCCGGGATCAATTACAACAGTAAATTCTTTTTCCTGTGCACTCATTTTAAGAGCAGAAAAGCACATCAAGAACCCTAAAATACTAATAAATACAATTCTAAAACCTCTCATTTTTTATGATATTGTTTTGAAATAGCCCGAGTATTTTGACTATTTTTGACCAGTATATTCATGGGCTTGCAAATACCAAGCCACACTATTTAATGGTATAACGACACCTACGAAGGTAAAATTTTTTAGAGAGTGTAAAAAGGGCATATTCAGCAGTAATTCACAGTCCATTGTTAATAAAAAAGAGGCAAATAAGAGTTTTAGTTTTAGTGTTAATGTTCACTATTACAGTCGTTTATGCTCAAGATGTGCCTGATAGTGAAAAAGAAAAAGCTAGTACTATAAATAAAGAAATCCATAATGAAAGCCTACTTCAAGCTCAAGATACCACTTTAAATGATAGTATTCCTGTTAAGAAAACAAAAGAATCCCTACAAGATATCATTTCTCATACGGCTGCTGATACCATTTTAATCAATTTAAAAAGAAATACTACAACACTATTAAATGAGGCCAAATTGACTTATCAGGATGTGGTGTTGGAGGCCGGTAAAATTGTCATTGATTATAAAAAGAATACGATAACGGCTTTTGGCGTTAAAGATAGTACAGGCTATACACAAACTCCCTATTTCAAACAAGGTGCGGAGGAATCAACACAAGATTCTATTTTGGTCAATTATGACACTGAAAAAGCATTGATCTGGGGTTTGCATTCGGAGCAGGATAACGGTATTTTTATGGATAGTGGCATTAGTAAAAAAGTTAATGATTCCACTATATATGTTCGTGATATTGTCATTACTACCTCAGATAAGAAAAATCCGGATTATTATATTGGTATCAATAAAGCTAAGATCGTTCCCGGCAAAAAAATAGTGGCTGGTTCTTCACAACTCTATATCGCAAATGTTCCCACACCTATTTGGGTGCCTTTTGCCTATTTTCCTTTAACCAAAACCAGAACTTCCGGTTTGCTGCTACCTACTTACGGTGAAACCAATGAACAAGGTTATTTCTTTCAAAATGGAGGTTATTATTTTGCGTTGAGTGATTATTTTGATTTGGCGTTAACCGGTGATATCTATACCAATGGAAGTTGGGGTTTTTCGGCAAGAAGTAATTATGCTTTACGGTACAAATTTTCAGGGAATTTTGCTTTTAATTATGAAAATACTGTTTACAGTATTAAGGGTTTAAGTGATTATAGTAAAACAACAAATTATAATATCAGATGGTCGCATAGCCAAGATGCCAAAGCTAATCCTAATGCTCGCCTATCTGCTTCTGTAAATCTGGGTAGTAGTAAATATTATAGACAATCATATAACGAGTATAATTCCGGAGCACATCAAAATAACCAGTTGAGCTCATCTGTTAGTTTTTCTAAAAAGTTCTATGGAACGCCTTTTAACATGAGTCTATCTGCAACACATTCACAATCAGTTGAAAAAGAAACCATAGCTTTAACTTTGCCCACGCTGCAAGTGAGTATGGATCGTATTTATCCTTTTGCTCCTAAGAATGGCGCTTCTAAAAACCCCTTACACAAATTAGGTTTCAACTATTCCGGAAATGCTGTATACCGCATCAATACAACCGATGAACATTTCTTAAAAAAAGAAATGTTTGATGAGGCTAAATTAGATATTAAACACAGTACCGGTTTGAGCACAAATATGAAGTTATTCACCTATTTTACTTTAAACCCGAGTGTAAATTATAATGAAACCTGGTTTTTTGATTATTATGAAAAAAAATATAATGAGGAGTTTCAAGAAATCGAAACAGATACTTTACAAGGTTTCAAGAGTTTAAGGCAATATAATGCCGGCATGTCTTTATCCACCAATATTTATGGAACATTTAAATTCAAAAAAGGACGATTACAAGCAATTAGACATACCATCAGGCCTTCGGTATCCTATAGCTATAATCCGGATTTGAGTTTTTACAATAAAGAAGTACTCAACACCGATACCGGTGAGATTACTTATTATTCACCCTTTCAATCAGGTTTACATGGCGAAGGTTCACAAAGTATAAACCTATCTGTGAATAATTCTTTTGAAGCTAAAGTGATGCCTAAAGATTCTCTGGATGATACTAAACCTAAAAAGATCAATTTATTAAATAATTTAAATTTTTCTACCAGTTACAATATTAAAGCAGATTCTTTAAGATTGTCGCCTGTTCGTATGAGTACCGGCGTGAATCTTTTTAACAATCAGATGAATGTAAACCTTAATGCTAGTTTAGATCCTTACGCATTGAGTGCCAGTGGGCAAAGAATAGATAAAATGAATATTGCCAATGGTGGGAGTTTATTTAGATTAACTGGTGCCAATATGACGATGTCATATAGCCTATCAAACCAAACTTTTAAAAAGAAAGAAGATCCTAAAGACGAAAAAGCTTCACCACCGGGTAAAGGTGACACTAAAGAAACAAAAGTAAGTGAATTATACCGGTCTAAAATACCTTGGAATTTGCGGATTAATTATACTTTGCGCTATTCCAACTCTAAGCGTGAAAATACTATTTCCAATAATTCTGTGATGTTTAGCGGTGATATAGAATTGAGCCCAAAGTGGCAGGTAGGTTTTAGTTCGAGTTATGATTTTGAAGGAAAAGGGATGGGTAACACTTCTTTAAATTTTCAGCGGGATTTAGATAGTTGGATCATGCGATTTAGATGGGTGCCATTCGGAACTTATCAAACCTATTACTTTTTTATAGGTGTGAAATCATCAGTACTCAGTGATCTTAAATATGACAAACGCCGATTACCGGATAAAAAACTCTTTTAAAAATTCCCCACTTGAAGGGGTATTAAGTGGGGTGTTTATTGTCAAAGTTATAGCTAAAAGAACACTTAACAATATAAATTCTAATTAACATGAAAACAATCATTAAAACATCAAAAGCCCCTCTGCCAATAGGTCCTTATAATCAGGCTATTTTATCAAATGGGACTTTGTTTATCTCAGGACAAATACCAATGAATCCGGAAACGAAGGAATTAATTATTGATTCTATTGAAAATGCTACCAATCAAGTAATGGATAATTTGAAAGCGATTTTAGCGGAAGCGGGTATGGATTTTGAAGATGTAGCCAAAACCACAATATTTCTATCAGACATGAACGATTTTTCTATAGTGAATACAGCCTATGCGTCTTATTTTAACCAAACTACTGCACCAGCAAGAGAAACTGTCCAAGTAGCGGGTTTACCTTTAGGAGTCCCTGTAGAAATCTCTATGATAGCTGTAAAAAACTAAACCGCTTTTATTAAAAGTTCGGCTGTAGCCGGATTGGTTGCCAGAGGTATATTATGAACATCACAGAGACGCATCAACATGGTGATATCCGGTTCGTGCGGGTGTTTTTCCAAAGGGTCTCTAAAAAAGATAACTAAGTGCATGTTACCTTCAGCAATCAATGCTGCAATCTGAGCATCACCACCTAAAGGGCCAGATAAAAATTTGTGTACTTCAAAACCGGCTTTTTCAGCTTTTTCCCCAGTTGTCCCTGTGGCATATAAATGAATATTTTTTTGTTTTAAAACCGCTTTATAATCCGATAAAAATTGGATCATTTCAGCTTTTTTCCCATCGTGAGCAATGATAGCTATATTCATGATGATAAATTTTAAGGTAAAAGTATGAAAAAAAAGCAGCTTGAACATGTTCAAGCTGCTTTTTGTCTTAGTAAAAGTTGGACTATTCGTCCTCTTTTTCCGCTTTGTGTTGCTTGATCAATTCATCCTGTACATTTGGAGGTACGGGTTGGAAAGTGTCAAATTTTGAAGTGAAAGAACCACGACCTTGTGTGAGTGAACGCAAGCTGGTGGAATATTTATACATTTCTGCTAAGGGTACTTTAGCGGTAATTTTCTGGTATTTACCTTCACCCTCCATACCCATTACTACGGCACGCCTGGATTGTAGGTCTGTCATTACATTACCCATCATTTCTTCAGGCATTTTTACGACTACATCCTGTATTGGTTCCATTAATTTGGGGCTGGCATTTAAGAAAGCATCTTTAAAGGCATGAGCACCTGCCAGTTTAAAAGAAATATCATTAGAGTCTACGGGGTGCATTTTTCCATCAAAGAGCATTACCCTAACATCACGTACATAAGAACCTGTTAATGGTCCATTTTCCATAGTTTCAAGAATACCTTTCATCACAGCAGGTAAGTATCTTGCATCAATAGCCCCCCCTACGATACAATTAACAAATACTAATTTACCTCCCCAATCTAAATCTACTACTTCAGTTCCACGCACGTTAAATCCTTCAGGATCCGGCATCCCTTCATAATAAGGTTCGATTTTGATGTGAACTTCACCAAATTGTCCCGCTCCACCTGATTGTTTTTTATGTCTGTAACTGGTAGTTGCAGAGCGTTGTATAGTTTCTCTATAAGCTACTCTGGGTTTTTCGTATTTGGCATTAACTTTATAAACATTTTTTAGATGCCAGTCTATAACTTGTAAATGTAATTCTCCTTGACAACCTAAGATATGTTGTTTTAATTCATTGGAATATTCTACTATGCAGGTAGGATCCTGGCTATGAATCTTTTTCAGTGCTTCATGTAATTTTTCTTCATCTTTTCCTTCCTCAGCAGTAACAGCTTTACGGATCCTAGGAGTTGGATACTGAATGGGTTTGATTGTTTTTTTATGGCCATCAGTATATAAGGTATCATTAGTTTCAGTAAATTTTAATTTTAAAGTAGCTCCAATATCACCCACATCGAGTTTTTCTACCTGAACACGGTCTTTACCTTTCATGATGAAAAGTTGATTTATAGACTCTACATCTTCTGTACGAGAATTCACCAACTTTGTTCCTTGTTCCAAATTACCTGCTTTCACTTTAAAGAAAGTGATCTTACCAAGATTAGGATCATTTAAGGTTTTAAATACAAATAAGGTAGTAGGGTCGTTTTCTCTGTCGATATCCTCACTTTCTAAACTTTGCTCTGGTTTGAGGTCTACTGAACTAGGAGCTACATTATCTATAAAGCCCATCAATCGACCACTACCCATATCATGTAGAGCGGAAACACAGAAAACGGGGTATAATTCATGATTAAGCATTCCTTTTTTGATGCCTTCACGCATTTCATCTTCGTTAAGTGTACCTTTATCAAAAAATAGTTCCATGAGGTCTTCGTCATTTTCTGCTGCTTTTTCAACTAATTCGTTGTGTAAATTATTAGCAATTTCTTTTTGATCATCAGGGATTTCCAGTTTTTCAGGTTTACCACCTTCAGGCCCAAATTTATACATTTTCATTTTGAGCACATCAATAATACATTGGGCATCATCCTGAATATAAGGATATTGAATTTTAACAGCATTATTTCCGACCAATTCCACGATACTATTAAAGCTGCTGTCGAAGTCTGCTTTATCATGATCTATTTGATTGATAACAAATAAAGTAGGTTTGGCATATCTATCAATATAGTTCCAAATAATCTCTGTTCCTACTTCTGCACCATGTTGAGCATTAACAACCATTAAAACTGTATCAGCTACCCGCATGGTGGAGGCTATTTCTCCAATAAAATCATCTAAGCCAGGTGTGTCAACAATATTGATTTTGTAATTGCGCCATTCGGTGTGTAATGGTGTAGCAAAAATTGAATTTTGCCGTTCTTTTTCGATGTCGTGAAAGTCAGAAATGGTATTTTTTTCTTCTACACTTCCACGACGATTTATAAGTCCGGCTTCAAAGAGCATTGTTTCAGCAAGCGTAGTCTTCCCACTATGATGGGCTCCTACAAATGTCACAGTTTTAATGTGTTTGTTATCGTATACTTTCATGTGTTAATATTTGTATGATTTTAAAAGAGCATAAAGATAGAAAAAACCTATAGAAATAGCTTGTTTTTCCAGACATTTTAAACATAATTAGGACAATCCTGAGATTTTTCCATTATTATCTATATACATATTTTCCGAAGCAGGTATATTTGGCAATCCCGGCATACGCATCATTTTTCCTAGAATTGGGATTACAAAACCCGCTCCAGCAGCTACTTCAAATTCACGAACAAAAACTCTAAAGCCCTCCGGTCTTCCTTTATATTTTGGATTGTCAGACAGTGAACTTTGTGTTTTGGCCATACAAACTGGTAGTTTATCAAGTTTTAAATCATTAATAATTTCGAGATGCGTTTTCGCTTTTTTGGAATAGTCGACTCCTTCTGCACCATATATTTTAGTAGCGATCTCATGAATCTTTTTTGTTACTGGTGTATTCCAATCATAAAGTGGTTTGAAATGATTGATTTCAGAATCAATACAATTAACTAATGTCTTAGCTAAATCAATCATGCCATCACCTCCTTTTTCCCAACCTTCGGCTACGACTGCTTTTATGTCAATATCTTTACATTTTTCAACTACAAAGTCAATTTCTTCTTGAGTATCCGAATGATATTTATTGATAGCTACGATTGGTTTAATGCCAAAAATCCGCACATTTTCAACATGTTTTTCCAAATTGGCAAAACCTATTTTAACTGCATCCAGATTGCCTTTATTTCTATCTGTAGCATTGACACCACCGTGATGTCTTAAGGCACGAATTGTCGCAACGATAACAACTGCCTTAGGGTTTAAACCTCCAGCGACACTTTTGATATTAAAAAATTTTTCAGCACCCAAATCGGCACCAAAACCTGCTTCGGTAATGACATAATCTGAGAGTGACATTCCCATTTTGGTAGCAATAATAGAGTTGGTTCCTTGAGCGATATTTGCAAATGGCCCTCCGTGGATAATTACGGGGTTGTCTTCCAAAGTTTGTACAAGATTTGGCTTAATAGCATCTTTAAGTAAGATAGCCATGGCATTTTCTGCTTTTAAGTCTCGTGCATAAATAGGTTTACGATCAAAAGTAAAACCGATAAAAATATTACTTAGTCGCTTCTTTAAATCTTGAAAATCATCAGCCATACAAAGTATAGCCATCACTTCAGAGGCAGGTGTGATATTAAAACCTTCTTGTCTGGGTACACCATTGGCATATCCACCAAGACCAATAACCATTTCACGAAGTGCACGATCATTCATATCCATCACGCGTTTCCAATCTATACTACGCGAGTCGATATTAAGATTATTCACTTTACTCTGTAAATTATTATCAATCAAAGCAGCTAGCAGGTTATTGGCTTTTTCTACGGCAGCAAAGTCGCCGGTGAAATGAAGGTTGATATCTTCCATTGGTACTACTTGAGAAAAACCACCACCTGCAGCACCTCCTTTTATTCCAAATACAGGTCCTAAAGATGGCTCACGGATAACAGCAATACTTTTTTTGCCAATTTTATTGAGTCCTTCATTCAAGCCAATGGTGATCGTTGTTTTACCTTCACCTGCCGGAGTAGGAGTCATGGCAGTTACCAGAATTAGGTTAGATTTTTTTATGATTCCTTCATCTCTCAATGACAACGGTAATTTGGCTTTATATTTACCATATTGTTCAATTTCTTCAGGATTTATACTTAATCTTTCAGCAATTTCAACGATGGGCAACATGGTGTTTTGTTGCGCTATTTCGATGTCTTTTAGCATATTAAATGGGTTTTATACCAAAAGCAACAAATATTTAGTCCAATCTTACTATAAAAATTCCAAATATTATCACCAAAAAGCCTCGTCATAACTTAGGCTATGCCTGCATTTTTTGACTTAATCTTTGAAATTTTTCTTTCATAATCTTTAGCCTAAATATTTATTCCCTTTGGTATTATTCAAATAAATTTTTGCGAATTTACATTTTATTCGCACAAATATTCTAGTTCTTGAACTTAAAAAAGCATTTAAAGTTTTATTTTAGCGATTGTGAATAAAAGGATGCGAAAATATTTAACTCCTCTCAGTAAAATTTATGAAGGAATAACACTAGTCAGAAATAAAATGTATGACAAAGGAATCCTGTCATCAAAGGATTTTGAAATTCCTATTATTAATGTGGGAAATTTAAGAGTGGGAGGTACGGGCAAAACACCTATGGTTGCTTATTTGGCTTCACTTCTCTCAAAAGATTATCGTATAGCTATATTAAGTAGGGGGTATAAGCGTAAAAGTAGCGGTTTTTTATTGGCTGGCGAAAAAAATGCTAGTGCTACATCTCTAGGTGATGAACCATATTTGTTGTATCGTAGGTTTCCAAATGTCTATCTTGCTGTTGATGTGGATAGGGTACATGGTATTCAGAGTTTGATGAACCTTACAAAACCACCTGAAGTCATTTTACTGGATGATGCTTTTCAACACAGAAGGGTAAATGCAGGCTTGAATATTTTATTAACGCCTTATAATGATTTATATGTAGATGATCAAATATTACCAGCCGGTAACTTACGCGAGAATCAAGATGGGTCGAAAAGAGCACAATTGATAGTAGTGACTAAATCACCCAATGACTTAACAGAGGAACAAGAATTTGAAGTAGCTCAAAAATTAGAAGTTGGATTGGACCAAACAGTTTTTTTCTCAGGAATACAATATGCATCAACTGTAAATTGTACAAAAGGTCATATTGAATTTAATGAATTAAAGAATTACCGCATATTACTATTAACGGGTATTGCTAATCCTGCCCCCCTGGTTGATTTTTTAAAATTTCATGATATCAATTTTGAGCATTTCTCGTACCCGGATCATCATCATTACACGAATAATGATATTATCAAAATACAGACCACTTTTGATAAATATGAAGGAGAATCTAAATTGATACTGACTACAGAAAAGGATTATGTTCGTATCTTTGCTCTTTTGGAAAATATATATTATTTATCCATTGATGCATACTTTATAAATAATCAAAAAGACTTTGATCAAATAATAAGAACTTATGTGGAAAAACATTCAAGAAACGGTTAACTTTCTTCAGGATAAAGGATTTATCAAGATTGATTTTGGTATTATTTTAGGAACTGGCTTAGGTAATCTCACTAATAATATTGACATTGAAAAACGTATACCTTATGAGGACATACCCAATTTTCCGGTATCTACTGTTCCAGGACATAAAGGAGAATTAATTTATGGCAACATAGGCGATAAGAAAATTTTGGCTCTCAGAGGACGGTTTCATTATTATGAAGGCTGGTCTTTAAAGGAAGCCACATTTCCGGTTAGAGTCATGAAGTTTTTGGGTGTAGAAAAACTAATTGTATCCAATGCGTCAGGTGGTGTGAACCCAAATTTTAAGACAGGTGATATCATGTTGATCACAGATCATATTAATATGATGCCTGAGCATCCTTTAAGAGGTGAAAATGATGATCGTTTCGGCCCCAGATTTTTAGATATGCATGAGGCTTATAACAAAAGAATGAGAGATCATTTTGAAGAGCAAGCTAAAAGTATGCATATAGCTTTACAAAAAGGAGTATATTTAGCTTTACAGGGTCCTACTTTTGAGACGCCGGCAGAGTATGGGATGGTAAGAAGATTAGGAGCAGATGCTGTAGGGATGTCTACTGTGCCGGAAGTAATAGTAGCTAAGCACATGGATATGGAGGTATTGGGTATATCTGTAATTACAGACTTAGGTATTGAGGGTAAAGTTGAATCTGTATCTCATGATGAAGTACAGGAAGTGGCACATAGAGCTGAGAAAATTGTGGGACAACTGGTAGTTGAATTTATGAGTACTTATGAATAATTATCACAAGTTTTAACTATAAAAAAAGGGAGCTGAAAAGCTCCCTTTTTTATTATATGTAGATTAGAATTATTGACTAATAACTCTAAATTCAGTTCTACGGTTAGCTTGGTGTTCTTTTTCAGTACATGTTACTCCATCAGAACATCTGTTAGTCAATCGATTTTCACCATAACCTTTGGCGACTAATTTACTTGAATTAATGCCTTTAGCCATTAAATAGTTAACAACTGCACGAGCTCTTCTTTCAGATAAATCTTGATTGCTCTCTTTTGAACCTCTAGAATCTGTATGTGAAGCAATCTCAATAGCAACACCTTGATTTAGAACAGGCATCAAACGAGTGTCAATTAAATTCTTAGCTTCTCTTGTTAATGTAGCACTACCTAAGTTCCATTTGATTGGAAGTGGAGAATACTCAACCAACTCACATTCTACTTCTTTCCAAGTAGATAAACCACCTTTTTTCACCAATACTTCTTTAGTAACTGTTTTGTATTGTGCTGGTACAGTTTCTTCAGTTACATAAGCATCTTTAGTTAAAACAGTTCTTTTCAAAGTAGCTGTTTTAGCAGGAATATCAGTAGCTACAGCCTGTGGAGGTGTAGTCATGACTGTTCTTTTGAAAGTTTTAGAAACAGGAGCAATATCAATGACTCTTGTAGTTTCCGGAGAAATATTTGTAACGGCAAATGATTTTGATACCGGAGGTATTTCATTCACGATAGTTTGAGGTTCAGCAGCTACAACTGTTCTTTTGAAAGTTTCAGTTACAGCAGGAATCTCGATAACTCTTGTAGTAGGAGGGGTTACCATTACAGTTTTCTTAACTGTTTTAGTAATTGCTGGAATATCGATAACTTTAGTTGAAGGAGGCTGAACCATTACAGTTTTCTTAACTGTTTTGGTTACTGCAGGAATTTCAACCAACTCAGTGCGAGGCTCATCAACCATTACAGTTTTCTTAACAACTTCAGTTACAGCAGGGATATCTTTGATGACAGTGGTTGCAGGAGATACTAAAACTTTTTTAGTATAAGTAGCATTACCACAATCAGGATTATTACCACCTTCTTGGTTACAACCTGGTACTCTGTTCACCATAGCATCACTAACTAATAAAGTAGTGTTAACAGTAGTAAACTGAGCGGGTATAGATTTGTAACACCAGTAACGACAATCATTAGGATCACTTGATTGACACTCAGGTGCTGGTTGGTCACTCATTGTCCATTGAGCAGATTCTGCACGAGTTTCGATAGTTTCTGAACTGCTTGAAAATTTAGCAGGAACAATTGTAAGCTTGGAACCAAAATCTGACTTTCTGTAAGTTAAAGTTTCAGTACCCCATTTAGCTGGCACAATACTCATAGATTGGCTAGCTTCTTTAACAAGGATAGTTTCAGTTACGGTTTCATATCTTGCAGGGATAACTTTCACTTTAGTTGAAGCAGGTTGCACAACGATGGTTTCTGTACGAGTTTCGTATTGAGCAGGAATTACTTCTAATTTTTTACTAGCTTCTTGTACAACGATAGTTTCTGTACGAGTTTCGTACTTAGCAGGTACAACTTCTAATCTTTGGCTTGCTTCTTTAACAACAACTTCAAAAGTTTCCGTTCCGTATTTGGCAGGGATAACCTTAAGCGTTTGTCCAGGTCCTTGAACTTCAACATCCACAGAAGATTTAGAATATTCAGCAGGAACAACTTCCAGTTTTTTACCGGGTCCTTGAACTTCTACTTCAAAAGTTTCAGTACCATATTTTGCAGGTACGACGCTGAGCTCTTTGTAAGCATCTTGTACAACAACAGTTTGATTTTCTGTTCCATATTGAGCAGGCACTACTTTCAATTTTTTGTAAGCAGGACTTACTTCAATTGTCACATCTTGATTTTCCCATTGATCTGGAGTTTTACATCTCACGTAACATTTTCCAGTTTCTGGGTTAGCAGGTAACTCTTGTGCAAAAAGAGATACACTAATAATTGTCAATAATAAAAATAAATTTTTCTTCATTGGGTTTTAAATTAATTTAACATATTTTAAATATTTTGCAAAAATACAAAAAAAAATGACTTTAATCATTAATTATTTATAAACAATTTTTTAAGCAATTATTATTGATCCCTTAATATTTAAGTATCACAAACTCTGTTCTCCTGTTTTCAAGATGCTCTTTTTCTGTACACCTTACACCATCTACACAATGGTTAACAGGCATAGTTTCACCATAGCCACGGCCTGAAATACGATCAGGGTCTACACCATTTGCTATAAGGTAACCAACTGTTTCTTGAGACCTTTTTTCTGAAAGCTCGAGGTTATAATCAAATGATCCGCGGGTATCAGTATGGGATCCTGACTCAATGATCATAGTGGGATTTTGAGTCATTAAAACGATTATTTTGTCTAACTCTCTTCTAGCATCCAACGTGAGATACCATTCATCTAATTCAAAGTAAATAGGATCTATTTGTACTTTTCTATTAATGACATTAGGAGCATTAATTTGGGTAACTTCTTCTTGAGGTTTTTCAAAAGCAGGTTTTGTAGTTTCAATTTCTGGTTCAGTTATAGATTCTTTTTCTTCGATATTCTCCTTTGGTATATTTGCTTTTACGATCTCAGTGTTAAGGTTTGAAGTTATTTTCTTAGCTGGAACGACTTCAGCAATTTCTGTTTCAATCTGTTTTTTAGTGCTATTTTCAGTTATAGCTTTTTCTATTTCTACAACTTCAGGAATAATTTCCGGTTCGGGCTCAAGAAGTATGACAATTTCATCAGGTAATTCATTGGTTTTGATTTCAACTTTTGCAATAGTAACAAAGTCTTTTTTATAACCAATCAATGTATACTTGGTGTCACAATCAACATTTAAGAAATTAAATGATCCATCAGCTTGAGTACTTGCAGATTCAATATTTTGACCATCAAAATAAACATCTATAGTGGTTCCTTCAATTGGTTTTCGGTTATTTGCATTTAGGATCCTTCCAAAAATATTTTTGGAACATCTTTCCGGGTTAAGTGTTTCTTGTGATTCTTGATTCTTAGTGATTTCTAAAGTATTTGTTTCAATATTTTGTGTTTCACCAATTGATGTTTGTTCTTGAGCTATGATCTCTTGTTCGCTTCGTTTTTGTTCTTCTGCTTGGGCTATTTCTTTCTCATGTTTTAGTCTTTCTGCGGTTTCTTGTGCTTGGCGGATGCGTTCTTCTCTTTCTAATTT
>JANTFO010000042.1 GCA_024763365.1 Flavobacteriaceae bacterium | reverse complement strand
TTTATTAACCCAATGTTCATTTACGATTAAAATAGGCTTTAATTAATAAGTTCACTTTTGCATTATAAAAATAGAAAAATTTCTTAAACTAATTTTTAACTTACTTTAAATTGAAAAAAATGAATCCAAAATTTAAAAATTTACTTTTCTTATTTGCCTTAACTTTAAGTTTAGGGGTAGTATTTACAAGTTGTAAGAAGGATGAAGGTAATGATCCTTTTGTATTTGAAAGTGGTATTAAAGCAGCTGGGGCAGAAGAACTTCATACAGAAGCTTTAATTACAACAAATGTAGCTTTAACCAATGACAAAGTTTGGGAGCTAAAAGGAAGAGTCGTTGTAACTGATGGAGCAACTTTAACTATTCAAGAAGGTACTATTATTAAATCACATACAGGAACTGAAGAAAACGCTTCTGCTTTATTGATAGCTCGTGGTGGTAAATTGATCGCTAATGGTACAGCTACGAATCCTATTGTCATGACTTCAATAAATGATAATATTGCTTTAGGTGAAACTGCAGGAACAAACCTAACAGTAGCTGACCAAGGTCTATGGGGAGGTTTAATCATATTAGGAAATGCCCCCGGGTCATTTAAAAATAATGTAGAAGCTGAACAAATCGAAGGAATTCCAGCTGACGATTCTAATGGGCTATATGGAGGTAATGATGAAACAGACAGCTCTGGCTCTATTCAATATGTTTCTATCAGGCACGGTGGCACTTTATTAGGTGCTGATAATGAAATTAACGGGTTAACACTAGGTGGTGTAGGTTCTGGCACTGTTATTAATAATGTTGAGGTAATAGCCAATAAAGATGATGGTGTGGAGTTTTTTGGAGGCACTGTAAACGCATCAGGATTAATGGTATATGCTTGTGGTGATGATGGATTGGATATTGACCAATCTTACAAAGGCACTATCACAAATTCTGTTGTAGTACTAGGTGATAATTCAGACCATGCTATGGAGATTGATGGACCGGAAGGAACAGCTACAGGATCATTTACATTAAACAATATTACATTAAAAGGGAATGAAAATACCGAAAAAGGTGAATACGCAGATTATAGAAGTAAAGCAATGGGTGCATCTAACAATGTTTATGCTTATGGTTTTAAAGCATCATCTGATGTTGAATTAGATAACAATGGTGTTTCACAAAACTTTTTAGATGGTGAATTGAGTTTCTCAAATTGGGAGATAGCAGGTTTTGACAACAGTATTTTTGTAGAAAAAGTGGGTTGTGCTGAAAACTGTGATGATACTGATGATAATAATGATGTAGATGAACTCCATATTATTTTAGACCCCAGCTTTACTGATAGAGCTGCTGCCTGGACTACTCAAGTTGCAATGGGGGCTCAAAGTGTAGGCGCAACAGCATCTGATTTTGACTGGACGTATACACATGCCCAAGGCGCATTTTAACACAAAAAGATTCTTTTAAACTGAGTATAATTGCTCGTTTCATTTTTTGAAACGGGCAATTCTCGTACAAAATATAGTTTTTTATGTATCGTATTTTTTTATCCTTATCTTTTGTTTTTTTTCTTTTTATCCATTTTTCATTTTCACAAAACGGAAAGCTATCCGGAGTAGTAAAAGATGGCGAATACAATGATATTTTACCCTTTGCGAATGTAATCGTTAAAGGAACAGATATAGGGACTACAACCGATTTTGAGGGGGGTTATGAATTGTCCCTTTCTGGAGGTACTTATGAAGTAGTTTTTTCATTTGTTGGCTATCAGGATGTGGTAATTACTGATGTTATGATTGCTGAAAATGAAGTGACAAGAATAAATGCAACTTTATTGCCGGAAGCTGCACAATTAGATGAAGTTGTGATTACAGCTAGTCAGGCTCAAAATACAGAAGCTTCACTAATTAATATCCAAAAAAAATCGGTAAATCTGATGGATGGTATTTCAGCTCAAGGTTTGGTAAAGACAGGGGCAAGTAATGCGGCGGCGGCTGTAAAGAGCATTCCGGGTGTATCAGTTCAAGGAGGTAAATATATATACGTACGTGGTTTAGGAGATAGATATACAAAAACCATTCTTAACGGAGTTGATATACCAGGATTAGACCCGGACAGAAATACCATCCAGATGGATATTTTTCCTACCAGTATTTTAGACAATATACAAGTTATTAAGTCGGCAACTGCAGATGTAACGGCAGATTTTTCCGGAGGTGTAGTGAATATTGTAACCAAAGATTTTCCTGTAAAAAGTCAAAAAAGTTTTTCTTTAAGCACAGGTTTTAATCCTGATATGCATTTGATAAATTTTTTTCCATCAGGTGATGTAAGCAGCACTGATTTTTTAGGCTTTGATGATGGGCTTAGAAAGTTGCCTTTAGACAGGAATATTGAAACTCCTTATCCTTCATCACCCAATAGAGAGGATATACCTGGTATTGCTAAGAGTTTTAATCAAAACATGGCTGTTCAAACCACATATTCTCCTGCAAACTTTGGACTAAGTTTTGGTATTGGGAATCAATTTCATTTTAAAAACTCCAATAAGTTAGGCTATCAAGTAGCTCTAGCTTATAAAAACGAAACCAAGTTATATAAGGATTACACTACAGGAATATTTGAAAAAGACAGATATGATTTGTCTGTAACCAAATTGCAACCCAATAAGAGTTCACTTGGCGATATGGGTCAAAGAAACGTACTTTTAAGCGGTCTGGCAGGAGCTACCTATAAAACCGAAAACGCAAAGTATAAACTAAGTTTATTACATATTCAAAATGGTGAAGCTACAGCAGGTTATTATATTAAAAACACAAGATTAGATAATGCGCAGACTAACTACATAGATAATCTGCTTTATACGCAACGTTCTATATCAAATGCTTTAGTTTCTGGAACACACAGCATGAAAGATGGTGATCTGAAGCTTGTATGGAAAACATCTCCCACATTATCTATTATAAAAGATAAAGATTTTCGGATAACTCCTTTTGAGTATCATGATGACACAGACTCTTTTTCAATAGGGTCCACCAACCCGCCAAGGAGAATATGGAGGGATTTAATTGAAATTAACTTTTCAAATCATATAGATGTATTAAAAAAACATGAACTTTTCAGCAAACCTTCAAAGTTAAAAATTGGAGGAAGTTACGTATATAAAGATCGTGATTTTAAGATAGACCAATATAATATAGTTACACATGGTGGTGGAAGTGCAGCTTATAATGCCGATGCAAACGCTATTTTATTACCTGAGAATATTTGGAATACGGTTTCAAACGCCGGATCCTATATAGAAGGCGGTAACCAAACAGCTAACAACTATTTGGCAAATCAACATATTGGTGCTGTTTATGCTTCCGAAGAAGTAAAATATAATGATAAATTTAAAAGTATATTTGGATTAAGACTCGAAAATTATGCTGTATTTTACACTGGTAGAGATATAAGTGGTGGCTTATATTATAATAATGAAAATATCATTAACGCACTAGATGTTTTTCCGTCTTTAAACTTGATCTATACACCTTGGGAAGAAAAGAACATTCGTCTTTCTTATGCACGTACTACTGCAAGACCCTCTTTTAAGGAGGCCTCTATAGCTCAAATATTTGATCCTATTACAGACACTTATTTTATAGGCAATACTGATATCAAACCTTCCTATGTCAATAACCTGGATCTGCGTTTTGAAAGTTTTGGAGTGGATGCACAAATGATGGCAATAAGTGGTTTCTATAAATACTTTAAAGATCCTATTGAGTTAAGTATTTATGATGCTGCAAACACAGATAACCTAACTCCTAAGAATGTAACCAACGGACAGGTTTTCGGTCTGGAATTAGAATTACGAAAAAAATTAGATTTTATAGGTTTAAAGCATCTATCGGTAAATTTAAACGCTTCATACATAGAATCAATTCAAAAGATGGATAAAAGCGCGGGAGGAGAGTACGAATCTCGTGTATTGAATGCCAGAACAGGAGAAACAGTTAATGATGTGAGACAACTACAAGGGCAGTCTCCTTACATCATAAATGCTGGGTTAAGTTATGCTAATGATTTGAAAGGTTGGCAATCTAATCTCACTTATAATGTTCAAGGTAAAACCTTACAAGTTGTAGGTATAGGTATTATACCAGATATATATACCATGCCTTTCCACAGCCTAAACTTTAACTTGAGTAAGTATTTAGACCCTAACAAGAAATCAAACATCAAATTAAAAGTTAGCAATTTATTAGATGAAGCTAGGATGAGTGTATTCCAGTCTTATAACGCAGAAGATCGTGTTTTTTCTAGTAAACAATTAGGCAGAACCTTTTCACTAAGTTACAGCTACAAATTCTAAAATATTAAAATATATATACAAAAAAGCAGGTGTCAATAGCACCTGCTTTTTTTATTTAATGTATGTAATATTTAAAAACTATTATTAACAATGTAGTCTTCTTTAGACCACTTAACATAATTGGTTACTTTGTTGTCTATAAAAGTCACTTCATTTAAATAGCTTTTATCCCAAAACAACCATTTTCCGGTTTTCATACCGTCTGTAAATGTTCCCTGTACAACAACATCACCGGCTTCGTTATATTTGGTCCAATGTCCATTGAGTTTTCCCTGTTTGTCAAAGGTGCCGATGACCTTAATCTGGCCATTGTCATAGTAGGAAACCATTTCAATAACATTGTCACTTTTTTTAATTTCTTTTTGCGGATTAGTTTGAGCCTGTACATTCCCTATATATATAAATAATAATCCGAGTAGTAAAACTAACTTTTTCATGGGATTTCAATTTAAAGTTATTTCATAGCTCAAAGGTATATAAAAAATGTCAAAAAAGTAACATTAAATTAACATAGACAATTTTATAAAAATATAAAACACAGAAAAACAAACAATTACAATACAGTAATATAAAAAAAATTAATATTGGAAATTATATTTTAATTTTCAAAAACAAAAAAAAACCGGCAAATTTACCGGTTTTCGAGTGTGTGTATTTTGGAATAACTTTAAAGAGATTGCCTGTTTTTAGCTTCTATACTTAATGTAGCATGTGGCACCAATCTAAGTCGCTCTTTTTTGATCAATTTTCCGGTGACTCTACAGATACCGTAAGTTTTATTTTCAATACGCAGCAAAGCATTATTTAAATCTCTGATAAATTTTTCTTGTCTAATGGCTAATTGTACATTGGCTTCTTTAGACATGGTTTTAGAACCTTCTTCAAATGATTTAAAAGTGGGTGAAGTATCATTGGTGCTATTATCACTATCATTCTTATAGGCACTTTCCAAAAGTTCCAGATCACGTTTGGCTTGTTTGATCTTAGCCTCTATGATTTCTTTAAATTCTTCTAATTCTTTGTCAGAATATCTTACACCTAAGTCTTTCATAAGTTATAAGTTTTGTTATTGTTAAACGCTTACACTTTTTCTATCAATATTTTTGTTTCCAGATTGTCAAAGCTTACCTCTATACCTTTTGATAATCGCTTAGCAAATATAATATTATTTGCCAAGGTTTCATTCTTAATATAGGTTTCATTTTCGCGAACCGCTTTTTCGATAGATGTAAAATTTACACTTGAGGTTGCTTCAGGATCATCTTTTAAGAATGAAATTTGTATCCTGTCTGTAACTTCAAAACCGGATTGCTTTCTATAATTCTGAATTCTATTAACCAGCTCCCGCGAAATACCTTCGTTACGTAGTGCATCTGTAATAGTTACATCCAAAGCTACGGTGGTATTATCTTGGTTTAATACAAGCCATCCGTCAATATCTTTGGTTTTGATCTCTACATCGTCTATGTTAAGATCAATTTTTTTACTATTCAAATTGATAGAGAAATTACCTGTTTTTTCAAACTTATTGATCTCCTCTTGCGTCATTTTAGCAATGGCACCGGCTATCTGTTTCATATCTTGGCCAAAACGAGGGCCTAATGTCTTAAAATTAGGTTTGATATTTTTGACCAGAATTCCTGAAGCATCATCCAACAAGTCAATTTCTTTGACATTTACTTCCGATTTTATAAGGTTCTCAACAGCTAATATTTCTTGTCTTTCGGCTTCATTGTGTACAGGTATCATAATACGGCTCAGCGGTTGTCTCACTTTGATCTTTTCTTTTTGACGTAAAGCCAAAGTCATAGAAGCTATGAGTTGCGCTTTTTCCATTTTATGTTCCAAAGCTTTGTCAATAAAAGCTTCATCATGAGTTGGGAAGTCTGTAAGGTGAACAGACTCAACAGATTCTTTACCTGTTGTCTGAATAAGATCCATAAATAATCTTTCCATATAAAAAGGTGCTATAGGTGCTGCAAGCTTGGCAATGTTAAGCAAGCAAGTGTATAAAGTTTGATAAGCAGCGATCTTATCCTTGGCATACTCACCTTTCCAAAAACGGCGTCTACTCAATCGTACGAACCAATTGCTGAGATGTTCTGTAACAAAGAATTGGATGGCACGGGCTACTTTTGTAGGCTCATAATCTTCATAATACTCAGTAACAGTTTTTATAAGTGTATGTAATTCAGAAAGTATCCAGCGGTCAATTTCAGCTCTTTCCTTCAGCGGAATATCTTTTTCAGCATACGTAAAGCTATCCAAATTGGCATAAAGTGCAAAAAAGGAATAGGTGTTATAGAGCGTCCCGAAAAATTTCCTTCTCACTTCATCCACCCCTTCAATATCAAATTTTAAATTGTCCCAGGGATTGGCATTACCTATCATATACCAGCGGATCGCATCTGGGCCATATTTGTCTAAAGTTGTAAATGGGTCTACAGCGTTACCTAAACGCTTAGACATCTTTTTCCCAAATTTGTCTAGTACCAAACCATTAGAGACCACATTTTTATAGGCGACACTATCAAAGACCAATCCTGAAATAGCATGTAATGTATAGAACCAACCACGGGTTTGATCTACGCCTTCAGCAATAAAATCTGCGATGCGTTCCACATTTCCACCGTCAATGATGTCTTTGTTCTCAAAAGGATAGTGCCATTGTGCAACCGGCATTGAGCCGGAGTCAAACCAAACATCAATTAGATCGGCTTCGCGATGCATGGGTTTACCTGAAGGAGATACCAAAACGATTTGGTCTACGTAGTTTTTATGTAAATCTACTTTTTGGTAGTTTTCTTCACTCATATTACCCACTTCAAAACCTTCAAAAAGCATTTTATCCATCAATCCGGCAGATACAGATTTTTTCATTTCATCAATCAATTCTTCTACTGAGCCGATGATGAGCTCTTCATCACCTTCGGCAGTTCTCCAAATGGGTAAGGGTACTCCCCAAAAACGAGAACGGGAAAGGTTCCAGTCATTGGCATTTTCCAGCCAATTACCAAACCTACCTTCTCCGGTGGATTTAGGTTTCCAGTTGATCTCTTTATTGAGTTCAAACAAGCGGTCCTTTTTATCGGTTACTTTAATAAACCAGGAATCTAAAGGATAATAGAGTATGGGTTTGTCAGTTCGCCAACAGTGAGGATAGTTATGAGTATATTTTTCGGCATGGAACGCCTTATTTTCGGTTTTTAGTTGTATGACGATATCAATATCAACTGATCTTTCAGGGGATTCTCCTTCATTGTAGTATTCGTTTTTGACATACCTGCCAGCATAGGGGCCCATGTGTTCGGTGAATTTTCCTTGTAGATCAACCAACGGAACAGGATTGCCATCCTTATCTAAAACCAGCATGGGTGGTACTTCGGGTTGTGCTTTTTTGGCTACCATAGCATCGTCTTGTCCAAAAGTAGGTGCTGTATGTACAATACCGGTTCCATCTTCGGTTGTAACGAAATTTCCGGGGATCACTCTAAAAGCATTTTCTACATTTTGATAGGGTTGTGCATAATCCATTAACTGTTCATAACGAATATCTAACAAATCAACCCCTTTACATTCATCTAGAATTACATATGGGATCTTTTTATCTCCTTCTTTGTAGGCATCCACTAATGCTTCCGAATCTACTTTTTCAAATTTATTGTTAAACTGTTTTTCCACTAAAGCTTTAGCCAGGATCAGAAAGGTAGGTTGAAAGGTATATTGATTATACGTTTTGACCAGTACGTAATCTATTTTTTTACCTACGGTCAATGCGGTATTTGAAGGAAGTGTCCATGGTGTAGTTGTCCAGGCGAGAAAATAGGTGTTTTCTCCGGTTTTTATTTTAAATGGCAGTTTGCTTAAATCTTCTTTTCGGATTTTAAATTGAGCGGTTACACTATTATCCGAAACATCTTTATAACACCCGGGTTGATTTAACTCGTGTGTACTAAGTCCTGTTCCGGCTTTGGGAGAATATGGTTGGATGGTATACCCTTTATATAGTAAACCTTTGTCATAGATCTGCTTGAGCAACCACCAAATAGTTTCCATATATTTGGATTTGTAGGTAATATAGGGTTCGTTCATATCAACCCAATACCCAATACGTTTAGTCAGATCATTCCAAATATCCGTATAACGCATCACTGACTTTTTACAAGCTTGGTTGTATTCGTCAATACTAATTTTGGTGCCGATATCTTCTTTGGTAATACCCAATTCTTTTTCAACACCTAGTTCAACCGGTAAACCATGTGTATCCCAACCGGCTTTTCGTTTTACTTGAAAACCCTGTTGGGTTTTGTAACGAGCAAAAATATCTTTTACGGCACGAGCCATCACATGGTGAATTCCCGGTAAACCATTAGCAGAGGGTGGGCCTTCAAAAAAGATATATGCCTTGTCTTCACTACGGGAATCAATACTTTTTTGGAATATGTTATTCTCATCCCAAAATTCATTGATTTCATCAGCTATATCACTGAGCTGCAATTGTTTATATTCCTTAAATTTCTGCCCCATTTTTACTTGTTTTCAAATAAGTGGCAAAATTACAAAAAAAGTAATAAGATTACTGGTAAAGCACGCTGTCTTAGGGGCTATTATGTAAAAAAAGGAATTAGTTTATGAAGGCTATTTTTTAATAATAAGAAATTCAGTTCTTCTATTTTGTAAATGTTCTGCTTCGGTACAATGAACACCGTCTCTACAATGATTCACTAATTGAGTTTCTCCAAAGCCTTTGGCTTTCAATCTATATGCAGGGATTCCCATTTTTATTAAATGTTTTACTACTTCTTTTGCTCTTAGCGTAGAAAGGTGTAAATTGTAACTATCGCTGGCACGACAATCTGTATGTGAATCCACTTCAATAATTATTTGCGGATTATCTCTAAGTATTCTGAATGCTTTGGTTATTTCATCAAAAGATTCTTCTGTAATGTAATATTCATCCAAGTCAAAATAGATGGGTTTTAAATTTAATATTTCATTACCTACATGATTATACTTAAATAAACTGACTTCCTTTTCAACTGGTATTTCCTTTTCTTTTATTGGTTTTTCTGGTTTAGTATCATTTGTGATTGCTATTTTTTCTTCTATAGGTTTTTTGATGGGTTTTAAATACAGATCTATTTTTTGATCGAGCTGGTTTTTGTGGAAAAAGATGTCTTTTTCTGTTTTTATATACCCATTTTTTATTGCTTTAAGGGAATAGTTGTCTCTACAAGCTAAGTTAAAACTATATTTCCCGTTATCATCAACTTGATAAGATGATATCATGATAAAATCATGCGAAAAAATGGCAATAGTTGCTTTTTCAAGAGGTAATTTAGTATTATCATCATAGATTATTCCGGAAACATGTTGTATGCATTCTGGTTCTTTTATTTTTTGTGAAAAAAAGTATATATCATCTTCTCCTTTTCCTTCTGGTCTATTGGAAGAGAAATAACCGATTTTTTTTTCTCTGTTAATAATAAATCCAAAATCATCATAGGGGCTATTGATATTTGAGCCTAGATTATGTGGTTCAGAATTTATTTCATCCATTGCTATATTATATATATCGAGGCCTCCTAAAGAATTGTTTCTGTCGGAAGAAAAATAAAGAATATTTCCATCAACATAGGGAAAGTTTTCTCTAGCAGTAGAATTGACATGAGCACCTAAGTTCTGAGGTTCACCAAAAGTACCATTTGCATTTATGGTTACCCAATAAATATCAGATTTTCCAAATCCTCCGGGCATATCAGATGTAAAAAATAAAATTCTGCCATCTTCACTGAGGCTGGGATGACCGCATGAATAGTTGTCATTATTAAAGGGTAGAGAAATAATATTTTTCCATTCTCCGTTTGTGCTGATATCTGCTCTATATATTTTAAGATTGATCCAGTTTGACTTGTCTTTGATATATTTTCCTTGCTTTACATTGTTTTGGGTAAAATATACTTGTTTCAAATCAGGAGAGAAGCTAACATTCGATTCGTTGTATTTTGTGGTGTAGTTATTTAATATTTTTTTATCATAATTAATTTCACCATCTAGATCTATAAAGCCTTTAAATAAATCGTATTTGGGGGTTTCTCTCCTATTGTTAAAATTGATATTTTTTTTAGAATGGTTTAATTTTTTGTTGAGTTTGCTTGAAGCAAATACGAGACGATTAGGTCCAAAGAAAGCAGGGCCAAAGTCGGAGTATTTAGTATTAACTTTTAGGTTTTTAATAGAGTAAGTAAAGTTTTCTACTTGAGAAAAACCTATTTGAGTTACAATAGACAGAAGAAAAAAGATGAAAAATTTAATCATGTTATTTAGCAAGTATAAAGAATTCTGTTCTACGGTTTTCGAGGTGTTCACGGTCGGTACACTCCACCCCATTTACACAGCGGTTTACAGGCATGGTTTCACCATAACCTTTTCCATAAATCCGGTTGTAGTCAATTCCTTTATTGACGATATAGCGGACTACTTCTTCTGCTCTTTTGATGGATAGTTCCATATTCCATTCATCCGGGCCTCTTGAATCCGTATGGGCACCAAATTCTACGATAAGTGTTGGATTTTCTTTCATGATCTTCACGACTTTGTCTAATTCTTCCGCAGATTTTACCCTGATATCATACTTGTTCAATAAGAATTCGATATTTTTAATGTCTAAATACAAACTTTCTTCAGGAATAGTAAGTGGAGGTCTTTCCACTTTTTCAGGTATTTCTGCCGCAATAATTTTTTCTTTAGCAATCCTCAAAACTTCATTGTAAACTTTTTTATCTTTTTGAAATACAATTTCTACAAAGTCTTTGCTATAATCTTTTTTAGTTGCTTCTAATTTATAATTCCTGTTACATTTTGTAAGTTGAATAAGAAATTGACCATCACTTCCTGTGTTAAACCTGTTTAACCATTCACCATCTTCATTAAAAATGTTGATTGCGGCATCTTTGATAATCAAATCAGTATCTAAATCTTTGACGACTCCTTCAATTTTATAAGAACAATTTGTAATTGCAGTTTCCTGCTTGAAAGTATAAATGTCATCTTCGCCTTTTCCTTGTGGACGATTAGAAGTAAAATAACCTTGGCGTGTTTTTCCGTTTATGATAAAACTAAAATCATCGTAAGAACTGTTTATAGGTATACCAATATTAGTAGGTTCTGTAAAAAGATCATCGGCAATTGCCATATAAACATCTAATCCTCCCATACCACCTGCACGGTCTGAAGAGAAGTAAAGAATCCCATTATTGTAGTCGGGAAAGTTATCTCTTTTTGGAGAATTAATATAAGCCCCCAGGTTACGAGGTTTGCTAAACTTGTTATTACCCAATATGTCGACAACATAAAGATCAGATTGACCATATCCTCCTGGCATATTCGAACTAAAGTAAAGTTTTGTTCCATCATCACTGACAGAAGGATGTACACAGCTAAATGAATTATTGTTAAAAGGCAACTCTCTAGCATCAGTCCAAGTACCATCTTCTTTAACGGAAGCACTATAAAGTTTGAGGTTTAGTACTCCTTTTGATAATTCATTATTATTTTGAGTAAAATATACGACTTTTAAGTCAGGACTAAAGGTAACATTGGATTGATTAAAATTCATTGTGAAATCCATTTTCACTTTTTTAGAGTACTTAATTTCATAATCTTGGTCAATATAACCTGAGAATATATCCAAAAAGGCTTTATCTCTTTGCTTGCTACTTACTCTATCTTTTACTTTGTTTTTATAACTTTTACTACTACTATAGATAATACGTCCTTTTCCCCAGAAGGAAGGACTCATATCTGTATATGGTGTATTGACTTTGAGGTTCTTTATAGAATATTTTGCTGCTTCTAATTGTGGGTATGCCACTAAATTGATAAAGAAAGAAACTATAACGAAAATAATAATTCTATTCATAGGGGAATAATGTTTTAAAATGTAAAAATACTATTTTTAAATTTTAACTTCAAATAAACAAAATATATGCCAAGAAAAATAAAAAAGCTACCCGAAAGTAGCTTTATTTTTTATCCGAAATCATCAAATCTGACATTTTCTGGAGGAATACCAAAGTCATCGCACATTTTTACAACAGCTTGGTTCATCATAGGAGGACCACAGAAATAAAATTCTATTTCTTCCGGTTCTTCGTGATCATTTAAGTAATTATCTATCACAGCCTGATGGACAAATCCGGTGAATCCATCCCCTTTTTCATCGTGAATATCTTTTTTCTCTACCCAATTGTCTTCTTCCATAGGTTCAGATAAGACCATGAAAAACTTAAAGTTAGGGAAGTCTTTTTCTAATTCTTTGAAGTGATCTATATAGAAAAGTTCTCTTTTACTTCTGCCACCATACCAGTAGGTAACCTTACGGTTTGTTTTAAGTGTTTTAAATAAATGGTATAAATGTGAGCGCATGGGAGCCATTCCTGCACCACCACCTATATATAGCATTTCCGCATCAGATTCATTGATGAAGAATTCTCCATAAGGCCCTGAAATAGTCACTTTATCCCCGGTTTTAAGAGAGAAAATGTATGAGGAAGCAACCCCGGGATTGACTTTCATCCAATCATTGGTTTTTCTATCCCATGGAGGAGTGGCAATACGTACATTAAGCATGATATTTCTACCTTCTGCAGGATAAGAAGCCATTGAATAGGCTCTTTCAGTAGGTTCTGTATTTTTCATGACCAAAGGCCACAGGTTAAATTTATCCCATTCCAACTTAAATTTATCAGGTTGGCCCGGATGTTCTTTAGGGTGCGCTGTAATGTCAATATCTTTATAATTGACAGTGGTTTTCGGGATTTCTATCTGTATGTATCCACCTGCTTTGTAGTTCATATCTTCAGGAATTTCTACGATAAACTCCTTGATAAATGAGGCAACATTATAATTTGAAACAACTGTTGCTTCCCATTTTTTAATTCCAAAGACTTCTTCAGGAATAGAAATTTCCATATCGTTTTTCACCTTTACTTGACAGGCGAGTCGAATACCTTCTGCTAATTCTTTCCTAGTAAAATGGGGTGTCTCGGTAGGTAAAGCTTCTCCACCTCCGGAGGTCACATGACATTCACATTGGAGACACGTTCCTCCACCACCACAAGCAGAGGGAAGGAAAATTTTGTTATTACCTAAAGTGGTCAATAAACTTGACCCACTATTTACTTCAATTTCTTTTTCACCATTGATTTTTATTTTCACTTTACCCGAAGGCAGTAGTTTTGCTTTGGCAACCAATAGTATGATAACCAAAAGTAAGACAACTGTTAAAAAAACGATGATACTGATTACTACCGTATTCATTGAAACTAATTTATTGCTTGTTTAAATTCTTTTTAAAGTTCAATTCCCGAAAAACTCATAAACCCAATAGCCATCAAACCTGTAATGATAAATGTGATGCCCAGGCCTTTCAAAGGAGCAGGTATATTAGAATAGGTTATTTTTTCACGTATGGCAGAAATGGCCAGAATGGCGAGAAACCATCCAATGCCGGACCCTAATCCATAAACTGCCGATTCCCCAACATTCGCAAAATCTTTTTGTTGCATGAACAACGAACCTCCCAAAATAGCACAGTTTACAGCAATTAAGGGTAAGAAAATACCCAAAGAGTTATATAGTTCAGGAGAAAAACGTTCCACGATCATTTCTACTAATTGTACCATGGATGCGATTACTGCTATAAACATGATGAAGCTCAAAAAGCTTAAATCTATGTTTACAAGACTTGCGTCAAGCCATGCCAGAGCACCTGGTTTTAAAATATATTCATTGAGCAAGAAGTTTACCGGTACAGTTATAAACATGACGAATATAACGGCTGCCCCGAGTCCAACAGCAGTATTTACTTTTTTAGATACTGCAAGGTAAGAGCACATACCAAAAAAATAGGCAAAAACCATATTTTCGATAAAAATACTCTTTATAAATAGGTTTATATATTCCATTGTCTTTATTTTATTCTGTTTGAATTAATTTATGAATTTTCAATTAATTTTCTGTTTCGGCTTCTCTGTAACCATATTAAAACACCCACAACAATTAAAGCCATGGGAGATAGTAACATAAAACCGTTATTGTCGTATCCAAGAGCATATAATCCTGTAGATTCAGCTATTGTTTTGGCTTTGTGTCCTAATATTTCATAACCTAATAATTTCCCAGAACCTAACAATTCTCTAAAAAAGGCTACAATGATTAAGATGACACCATATCCGGCTGCATTACCGATAGCGTCTAATATAGCAGCCCAGGGTTTGTTACCCAACGCAAAGGCTTCTAACCTACCCATGATAATACAGTTGGTTATAATTAAACCTACAAATACGGATAATTGTTTACTTACATCAAAAGCATAGGCTTTCAACACTTGATCCACGATAATTACCAATGAAGCAACTACTAAAAGTTGTACAATAATTCTTATACGATTGGGAATTAAATTTCTAAGTAAGGATATGATTAAATTACTAAACACCAATACAAAAAGAACTGCTATGGCCATCACAATTGCTGGTTTTAATTGTACCGTGATAGCTAAAGCCGAACATATACCTAATACTTGAACCGTAATAGGGTTGTTGTCATTCAATGGATCGGTTAGTAATTTTATATTTTTCTTAGAGAATAATTGATTTTCTGCTGACATAATACTTTTATTTTTAAGACCAATTATAATTAATTATTTGCGAAGTAGGGAAGATACCTTTCTAAGCGTTCAAAGATCATTTCTGATAATTTATCAGAAGTAACGGTTCCACCCGAAATAGCATCAACACCGTGAATATCATCAGCTTTTGCGCCACCTTTTACTGTTTTTACAGATACAAAATTGTTTTCCGTAAATACATCGGGTGTGTTTAATATTTTTTTTCCGATAAATTGATTCTCAAACCAGGATTCTCTAATCTCAGCTCCCAAGCCGGGAGTTTCCCCAGCATGGTCAAATACAGCACCAATAATAGTATTTTCATCATTGTCTAAAGCTATATATCCCCAGATAGAATCCCAAAGACCATTTCCTTGTAAAGGAACTATATAAATAGTTTTCCCATCTTTTTCTGCAATGTAAATGGGAAAGCGTTGTTTTGAAGGGTCTTTCTTAATTTCGTTTTTCAAATTGATTTCAAAAGCCTTGACACTTTCATCAACACTACCATCTTCTTTAAGTGCCAGTTGTTTTTTAATGTAAGTATCAAAAAAATCAGCGGCTTCATCACGGGATTCATCCACCCCAAATGATGAGAGGATACTTTGCATTTTTTCATTCCGTATATTCTCCATCTGCCTGGGTTTTAAACTCATGGCAGTAAATGCCAGCAGGCCGGCTACTACAGTAACCAAAATGATGGCAAAAATAAAGGTGTAAGTATTACTATTAGTATTCATAATCTATGCAGCTATGGCTTTTTGTAATCTTTTTTGACGTTTTTTAATATTGGCTTTAATGACATAATGGTCAATAGTTGGAGCAAATACATTGAGCAACAAGATAGCCATCATCATACCTTCCGGATAAGCGCCGTTGAAAACCCTTACCAATATTGCAATAACACCAATAAGGAATCCATAAATCCATTTACCCCGAGTAGTTTGAGCGGCTGTTACAGGATCAGTGGCCATAAAGACAGCTCCGAATAAGAAACCACCTACCATTAAGTGTTGCCACCAAGGGAAGTTCATTAATTCATTTGCGCCCCATAGGTTGAATAGCAAAGCAGTAAAAGCACCACCTATTAAAGTGGAAAGCATTATTCGCCAACTACCTATTCCAGTAAATAATAAAAACAAGGCACCTATTAATATCATCAATACGGAAGTTTCTCCAATAGACCCTGGAATATTACCGATAAACATTTCCATCACACTATGGCCTGCAGGATGCCCATGAGCTAAACTACCAAGAATAGTAGCTCCTGATACCCCATCAGTAGTAGCGGCATCAGCGACCCATACAAAGTCACCACTCATACTTCCCGGGTAGGAGAAAAAGGCAAATGCCCGTGCTACCAGCGCCGGATTTAATATATTCATTCCTGTTCCACCAAAGGCTTCTTTACCAATAATTACGGCAAATACTACAGCAACGACCAACATCCATAGTGGTATGTCAATTGGCATAATCAATGGAATGAGCAGTCCGCTTACCAGATAACCTTCATTGACAGCATGCCCTCTAAAAATAGCATAGGCAAACTCAATGCCCAGGCCAACAGCGTAAGATATCACTACCATTGGTAAGAATTTGATCAATCCATACCAGAATAACTGTAGAAATGAGTGGTACTCACCGGGTATTTGTGAAAAATGTTGAAATCCTATATTCCAAATACCAAAAATTGTAGCAGGTACTAAGGCAAATACCACGACAATCATAACACGTTTCAGGTCATTGCCATCACGTACATGCGCTCCACTATAGGTAGTGTGGTTAGGGACAAATAAAAATGTGTCAATTCCGAAAAATGCAGGTCCGTATTTTTCGTATTTACCGCCTTTTTTAAAGAGAGGACGGTATTTTTCCATAAAGTTATTTATAAATTGCATTAGCCTACTTCTTTTATCATTAAGTCTAAACCTTCTCTAATTATTTCCTGAGCTTCAACCTTTGATGAACTAACAAAATCTATCAGCCCAAAGTCTTCAGGTGCTACCTCATAGATACCCAGTTGTTCCATCTTTTCAATATCACTTACCATGGTTGCTTTGATAAGCGCCATAGGATAAATATCCATAGGGAATACTTTTTCCATTTCATTGGTCATGACTATGGCTCTGGGTTCACCGTTCATATTAGTGTCAAGATCGTATTCTTTATTAGGTGTTAACCAGGAAAAGAAGGTACGTGAAATGCTCAATAATTTATTTTGTGTAAATGGCATCCAACCAAAGAATGTATAGTGATTTCCTTCAGGAATAACACTAATTAAAGTATTATAAAAACTCAAGAAATTATTTTTTCGAACCCATTTTCCACTGAGCACATCACCATTGATGATACGCATTTCCATGGCAGACTTGAGTATACATTGATCGTAAAGATATTCAATCTTAACTCCTTGTTTTGTTTTGATATAACGAGGTGTTTCCACTTCTGATCCGGCAAAAGCAATGACACGGGTAGTATCATATTTCCCTGTGTTGAATAAGCGCCCGATGATAGCCACATCTTG
>JANTFO010000041.1 GCA_024763365.1 Flavobacteriaceae bacterium | reverse complement strand
CTAACACCTAACACCTAACACCTAACACCTAACACCTAACACCTAACACCTAACACCTAACACCTAACACCTAACACCTAACACCTAACACCTAACAATTAATCAACTATATATTCTCCCGAGAACACCTTCTTAACAGGTCCTTCCAGGATAATATCTGTATAGACCCCTTTTTTGGTTTTGAAAGATACTTTTAGATCACCACCCAAAGTTTCCAAATGGATATTTTTGGCTTTAGTAATATTAGAAGAATACATTGCGATGGCTGCAGCGGTAACACCTGTACCACAACTCAAAGTTTCCTCTTCCACACCTCTCTCATAGGTACGAATTTTAAAAACATTTTTATCAACTTGTTCTACAAAATTAACATTAGTTCCGGTATCATAATAAGGGGCTGCATAGCGTATTTCTCTCCCTTTTTCAAAAACGGGATAGGTGGATACTTCTTCAACCAAGGCTACATGATGTGGTGATCCGGTATCTAAAAAGCAGTGATCCTCATAAAGTTGTACTTCTGTAACATCATTCATTTGCAAGGCGACTAGCTTGTTTTTTTTGATAACAGCTTTATGTATGCCATCTATTGTTCTAAAACTGGTTTTATTTTTAATAATGCCTAGTTCTTGGGCAAAAATGACGATACAACGCCCACCGTTACCACACATGCTACCTTCATAGCCATCTGCGTTGAAGTAGCGCATCCTAAAGTCCGAGGTATCATCATTTTCTAATAGAATCAAACCGTCAGCACCAATGCCGGTGTGTCGGTTACACATAGCTGCGATAAAAGAGACATTTTCAGGATCAAATATATTTTCCCGGTTATCAATGAGAATGAAGTCGTTTCCTGTACCGTGGTATTTTTCAAAATGGAGTATCATTAAGACAAAAATACATAAAATCACAATGGTATGATATGAATTTTTATTTTTGTACTATGAATATCATACAAATGCAGAGTTTAAAAGAGATTATAGAAAAGGCATGGGAAAACCGTGATTTATTAAAAGATAGAAAAACCATTGCGACTATAAGAAAAGTCATCACTTATCTTGATGAAGGAGCCTTGCGTGTGGCTGAACCTACTGCTTCAGGTTGGCAGGTTAATGAATGGATTAAAAAAGCCGTGGTTTTATATTTTCCTATCCAAAAAATGGAAGTAATGGAAGCGGGTATTTTTGAATACCACGATAAAATTCCCTTAAAACACGGCTATCAACAAAAAGAAGTAAGGGTAGTGCCCCATGCAGTGGCTCGTCATGGAGCTTATATCGCACCTGGAACAATTTTGATGCCTAGCTATGTAAATATTGGTGCATATGTAGATAGAGGCACGATGGTAGACACCTGGGCTACCGTAGGAAGTTGTGCCCAAATTGGTAAAAATGTACACCTCAGTGGTGGCGTTGGAATCGGAGGCGTATTGGAGCCTTTACAGGCAGCACCGGTGATTATTGAGGACAACGCTTTTATTGGCTCACGGTCAATTGTCGTGGAAGGCGTTAGGGTAGAGCAGGAGGCCGTTTTGGGTGCCAATGTTGTATTAACTGCCAGTACAAAAATAATTGATGTTACCGGTGATGAACCTGTTTATTATAAAGGCTATGTCCCTGCCCGTTCTGTAGTGATTCCCGGTAGTTATACCAAAGAATTTCCCGCTGGAAAGTTTGAAGTATCCTGTGCTTTGATCATCGGGCAGCGTAAAGAAAGTACCAACAAAAAGACTTCACTGAACGATGCCTTGAGAGAGTATGATGTGGCGGTGTGATGGTTGGTCAATTCTATTAAGGTGATTTTTGAAGGACAAAAAATACCCCTGATAAGACATCAAGGGTATTATACTTTAGCATTATTAATCTGTTAAAAAGCTTAATTGTCCATTTTCCATACTCCATTGATCTTATTAACAAATAACTCCTAACTCCTATTTATTTTCTCACTTTAAAAGCATCAAATTTAGGATAGTAAGCTGTGTCTTCCAATTCTTCTTCAATTCTAAGTAGTTGGTTGTACTTTGCCATTCGGTCTGATCGTGAAGCCGAACCGGTTTTGATCTGTCCTGTGTTTAAGGCTACGGCTAAGTCAGCGATGGTGTTGTCTTCAGTCTCACCTGATCGGTGTGACATCACACAGGTAAAGCCGGCTTTGTGGGCCATATTCACGGCAGCAATAGTTTCTGTTAAAGTACCTATTTGGTTCACTTTGATTAAAATAGAGTTGGAGGCTTTGAGCTCAATTCCTTTTGACAAACGTTCTACATTGGTCACATAGAGGTCATCACCTACGTTCTGTATTTTGTCACCGATGGCTTCTTGTAAGGCTTGCCAGCCATCCCAGTCATTCTCATCCATCCCATCTTCAATAGAGATGATAGGGTATTTTTCAGCTAATTCTTTAAGATAGGCTGCTTGCTCTTCAGAAGTTCTTATGGCAGCATTTTCACCTTCAAAAATAGTATAGTCGTATTTTCCGTCTTTGTAAAATTCTGAAGCTGCTGCATCTAAGGCTAAGAGTACATCATCTCCCGGTTTGTAACCAGCATTTCTAATAGCCTGTATTATAGTGTCCAGCGCATCTTCAGTGCCTTTAAAAGAAGGGGCAAATCCACCTTCATCACCTACAGCAGTGGTCAAACCACGGTCATGTAGTATCTTTTTTAAATGATGGAATATTTCACTTCCCATTTTAATGGCTTGTGAAAAACAACAAGCATTCACAGGCATGATCATAAATTCCTGAAATGCGATAGGAGCATCTGAGTGAGAACCACCGTTAATAATGTTCATCATAGGTACGGGAAGTGTAAATGCACTTACGCCACCAACATATCTGTATAAAGGTTGACCGGATTCTTCCGCAGCGGCTTTGGCTACTGCCAAAGAAACACCGAGAATAGCATTGGCACCCAGCTTGGCTTTATTAGGCGTGCCATCAAGTTCGATCATCAAATGGTCAATAGCTGTTTGTTCAAAGACAGAAAGCCCGATAATGGCTTCGGCGATAACTTCATTTACATTTTCGACAGCTTTTAAGACACCTTTTCCCATATAGTCATCTCCACCATCACGTAGTTCAACGGCTTCGTGTTCTCCGGTGGATGCTCCTGAAGGAACGGCAGCTCTTCCTATAATACCATTGTCTGTTAATACATCTACTTCAACAGTGGGATTTCCACGTGAATCAAAAATCTGACGTGCATGTACGCTAATTATAATACTCATGTTAATTTGTTTTTATAATTCTTAAAATTTACGGCAAATTTAATATATAAAATTTCTTTTATTGTTTTTTTAACCTACAATTTTTTATTGAAAACGTTTGCGTAAAAAAAGCTGTTATTATTATTTAACAGCTTTTAAGGTAACTAATATGAAATCTTTAATGATTACCCACATCCGCCACTAACAACTTCTTTCTTTTTACGCATTACGGGTTTATTTGATGCAGCAGGTTTTGTTTTGACAGCCTTAGGTACACTGCCTGTAACAGCTTTGTATGAGGTGCGATCACTTCCTGTTATGTAAGGGTAATCCTCAGAATAATCTGCAATATTTTGAGTGAATACATCAAAATCAAAGGCATATTTTCCAAACATTAAATTATAGGCATCATAACCCAGCATTTGAAGATATGCTGTGGCGTGGCCACCGGTGTGACCTGTTTTACAATACACCAAAATGGGTTTGTCTTTTGGAAGGCTAGATAGATTAGTTTCAAAGCTTAAATCTTTTCTCGATTGAAAAAGATGACTTCCTTTAATATGTCCTTCTTTAAAGCGTTTTTCATTAAGATACATCATAAGGAAATATTTATCAGGGTCTTTAATCAGTTCAGGCATCACTTCATCAGCTTTAACTAAAAATTCTTTTCTAGGTTGTTTTAAGAGTTTTCTCGCACGATCCATCACTAGCACAGAAGTAGGTAAATTTTCTAAGGTTGGTAAAACATCGGCATGTGCAGTTTCGTCTACCGCTTCCTCATGTAAATTTGCTGTTTTCTCATCAGGCATACCTCGTTCAACCAGTTGCGCATATTTTTTCGCATAATTATTTTTCAAAATACCGGCAAAGTCAGCATTCCAACCTGCCATACCATTACGAAGCGCAAAAGTTTTAGGGAAACCGGCATAGCGTAATATTCCGGTTACGTAAGAGGCCATTTGTCCTGAATAGCAAATGATTACAATTTTGTCATAAACTGCCGTGTTTTGTTTCTCGGTGAGAAAATCGATGATATCTTCACGGGGAACATTATAGGCGCCATTAATATGTCCTCTTGCATAGGCATCTGTATCACGAATGTCAATCAATAAATAATTGTCTAAGTGATCAATAACCACGGAAGGGTTAATAATAGATGGAGACTCTTTTGAGTTGATATAGTTTCCATGATCTGCGTATACTTCGGCCAATGCTTTGTCGCTTTTCCCTTTTAGTATACTGTCTATGTCTACTATTTTACCAACAGGGTCACCTGTGTACTCACTTTTATTACAGGCGCTTAAGCTGATGATTAAACTAATCAGGAATATGTATTGGAAATTGAGCTTCATGTTTTTATATTTTTATTTTTTGAATTTTTAAATCCATTATTTTGTAATAAATGTAAATAATTAACTAATAACTAACGACCAACGACCAACAACTACCCACATCCTCCGGATACTTCTTTTTTCTTTCTTTTAATGACCGGAGCAGCAGTAGCTTTTTTAGTTGATGTTTCATTATTTGTTGATTGAACGCCTGCACGTGCTTTCATTAAAGCTATCTGACTTGGGATATCGATCAATGCTCTTTCATCATCATATCCACCTTCATTCAAACCAAATCCATCTAAAATATTAGTTTTGAGATAGTCATAACCACCACCAGCTATATAAAAATTACCTTTTTTAAAATGGCTCGCCATTAAGGCTAATAACCTGGGCTGAGAAGCATTTTCTCCATATAATATTAACATGGCTTCAGGATTAATTTTTTCAAAACGATCTTTGTCGAAAAAGTTTTCTGAAGGTATGTTGATGGCATTAGGTAAGTGTCCTAATGAAAATTCCTTTGGTGTTCGTGTGTCAATAAATTGAACATCAGATAAATCTTTGCTATATAGCAAATTGGCGAGTTTATTTTTAGGTATTACTTTGGCTTCACAGTTTTGATTTAAGTTTTCATCAATACCTGTTTTGGAATTACAGGAAGAAAAAACTATTAGAAGAACTAATAAGATTTCTATTTTTTTCATGTTAAAATTCATTAATCAATTAATACTTACATTATACTTTTCACTTTTCACTTCTACCCACATCCTCCGGATACTTCTTTTTTCTTTCTTCTTACAACAGGTGTCACAGAGGGTTTTGATGTTTTATTATTATCAGGAACAGCTGAGGGCACTGGTTGGATACCTGTAAAGAATTGGGAGGCTCCTTTTCTAAATAGGTATGTGTTATAAGTCTTATCTGTTAATGCATTACCTGTGGGCTCTTTAGGGTTTATGATAGTTTGATACCATTTATTCATGCCCCCTTTAAGCACTTTATTGCCTTGGTAGTCATAACTCCTTAGTTGAAGCCAAGCTTGGTCAGCCAGACTGCTGCCATTTGAAAACAGAACAGTGGTATATACATCTTGGTCAAAATACACCAAGTTCTCTTCATCAAAAATATTTTCATAAGGGATATTTAGTGCACCGTTAATACTGTATTTTTGATACTCTTCAGGACTACGTAGATCTACTACTATGTAACTGGGATCATTTTCCATAATAGCTTGCGCTAGTTCATCAGTACTGATATATCTACCTTCTTTACTGACTTCATAAAGTAAAGTGTCGGCATCAATGACGTGTTTAAAAGCTTTTGTATCAGGTAAAAATATGGCTATAAAACCACCGAGTAATAACAAACCGAATATGATTAATTCTATTTTTTTCATGATTTTAATTTTATAATCCTAAATCGTCTAAATCTTTTTGTTCCATTTTGGGTTTCCATGAATTTTGCCATTTCTGGAAAAAGAAAAATGTGACAATGGCTATAATAGTAAACAAGAATATAAATAAGCCTTCTTTAATGCCTAACCATTGTGGTAAGTTAACCCTTCCTAAATTACCGGCAGCTCTTAATCCTGCCCAAGCTTTAAAACTAAAAATGAAGGTAAATATGCCTATCATAACACCGACAATAAATACCATTGCGTCAATTTTTCCGGTTACCGCTGCTGTGAGGCTTGTACCAGGGCAAAAACCACCTATGATGAAACCTAAGCCCATGATAGCACCACCTACCAAAGTAGGTATCCAAAAAGTGCGAGGAAAGAAAGTTGCTGTGATATCTATCCATCCCATATAATGAAGTATAAACAAACCAATAAGTGCTGTTATAGCTGCTGTAAAAAATACCTTGATAACTGTAGCATCATAACCATAAAATACGCCAGCCAGTTTTCTGGTATTGGTAAATCCTGAAGCTTCCAAAGCAAAGCCAAAACCAATGCCTATTAGGAAGGCAAATAAGAGGTTATACTCTCCGGATAATAATTCTTGTGGATATAGTGGTCCCATAATTTTTTATTGTTTTTTAATCCAAATTCCTTTAAAAATATAGGCAAATACAAAACCGAAGCCAAAAATGCCTACCAAGCCAATGTAACCGGATAATGAGTTAACAGCAATTCCGGATAAAACTAAACCAGAAGTACAACCTCTACCCAGTTGTGTGCCAATTCCCCATATAGCACCACCGATTAATGCATAAATTAGCCTACGTTTATTAGTTAAGTGAGGGGCTTTACCTATAGAAAATCGTAACCTGCTGAATAAAGCACCGGAAAGAATTGCCCCAAAAATGACACCAAGCATTTCATAAACAAGCCATGTGTGCATAGGGCCTTCTTCATTGATAACATGTGGAGCAGTAAAAGCATTTTCTTCTGCATAGGCAGGGGCTACTTTATCTATTGTTGTTATGGCCACATCCCTGAATGCACCACTGGAGCCTAAGCCTTCCCCAGAAAAATAATAGGCAATAATTATCAACAGCCCAATGATTACACCCCCTAAATAAGGATTGATGTAAGTATTTCTTTTTGATTCTTTCATTTTTTAATAATATTTTTAAGTTATAGCGGGTATTCTGAAATTTGACCGGCTTGTACCATGATTATTCTAAAGAGCAAACCTCCAACTAAGACAAGAAGTGCAGGTAAGGCCGGATGTATTTTGAAGCCTCTGTGTTCGAAAACTTCTAATATGAATGGTAAAACCAATCCAAAACCGACAAAAACGACCCAGAATATGACCGTAAATTCTCCACCTAAGAATAAGTGAGCAGCTTGTTTATAGGCTTCAGGTCCAGCTTGCATTCCCATCATCATGTGGATAATGAAAAATATTTCTACAGCTATCAAAGCCATATCTATAGTAGACATCAATTGACGCTCTTTTTTATTATTACTCAGCCACATCACAAAAGCAGATCCTGTTGAAACTCCCGAGACAAGGAATAAAGGTCCTAGAATAGAATTATTCCACAATGGGTGTGCATTAAAAGCTGATAATAAAATTCCGGTATAAATCCCTAATATTATGGAGAAAAATAACATCAAATATGCGGCTAATGTTCTGTATTTTCTAAATGTTATAATAACAAAACGAGGAATTACATATTTGTGTTCCATATTACGTATAAATTTAGTGATATCATCTAATCTTTTCCAACCTCTTTCATGTAAATAAGCTTCGATATCATCAATATAACTCAATGGCCATAACAATGAAAAGATGCTGACTACTACCAGCGTCCATGCTCCCCATGACATGGGCGATTCAATACGGAAGGTTAAAAATAGCTGCCAAACATACATTTTATGATGCAAGTCATACACGAGTAATAACAAACCGATCACTACCAATCCAAATGTAAAAATTGGTGCTATTTTGACAGTAAATGGCATTTCGTCTGCTTTCCCTTTGAGGTAGTAAATAGTGGCAAATAACAATATACCTGCTGCCAGTCCACCAATAAATAAGTAGATGGCTATAGGATAACCCCAAATATGAACATGTGGGTATAATCCGTGAATATCTCTTGTGGTGCTTAAAATATTTTCTTCCATTTTCCTGTTATTTTAAATAAAATATTTGCGGAGCTGTACCAGCTTCCGGTAGTAAGGTGAAATTTTCTCGTTTTTTGAGTAGTTTAGAGATATCACTATCCGGATCATCTAAATCACCAAAGTGCATACAGTAAGTAGGACATACTGACACACAAGCAGGATCCATTCCTTCTTTAACACGGTGGTCACAGAAAGTACACTTATCAACATATCCGTCAGGGTGGAAGTATCTAGCATCATAAGGACAGGATTCTATACATGCCCCACAACCAATACATTCGTCATGTGTTACTTTAACAATTCCTCCTACGTCAATAAAACTGGCTCCGGTAGGGCATGTTCTAACACAAGGTGTATCTTCGCAATGATTACAGCGTTGAGATTCAAAATGTAAAAAGATGTCTGGATAAGTACCACTTACGCGTTCTACTATCCAATCTCGTGAATATCCTATTGGGACATTGTTTTCTGTTTGGCAGGCTACAACACAGTCTGCACAGCCAACACATTTGTTGACTTCTATGGCCATGGCATATCTCATGATTCTACGGCTTTAGTATGAGGATTTTCAGTTAATATTGTTACGAAGCTGTTACGCATACCGGTACCACCGGTTTCAGGGTCTATTTTAATGTTATGCAATAATTCTGCATCACTAATACCCCGTCCATACGCACGGCTCATTTCTAAGATTTTACCGTCTACTTTAATACGGCCTTTATTGCCAAATCCATGCGGCATAAAGACTGAATCATGACGGATACGTTCTGTAATACGAACTTTAATGGGGAAAGAACTCACTTTTCCCTCAGGGTTTTGTAACCAAACTTCCTGATTATTTTCCAAATAATAGATCTTTGCTACTTTTGGATTGACCCAAAGTTTAGGTTCATTTTTCAAGTCATTTAAGTTAGGATTGTTTAAGGTTCTGCCAAAAGTATGCATGGGCAGACGGCCATAAATCAATCTTAAATATCCGGCAGGTGCTTCATCGTGAGCTTTGTAAACCGGAAGTGGATCGTAACCCCATTCCTGGAAGTCGGTAGATACCAATTCTATTTTTCCGGTATTGGTGTTAAACCAATACTCTTCGTTTTCATTAAGATACATTGGTGTTTTTCTGTCAAAATGTTTGACACCTACTTCTTTTAACTCGGATATGGAAGTCCCAATTTGTTTTAACTGCCAGTCAAGATATTCTTCAAATTCTTCCCAATGGTAGTAATCATGCAAACCTAATCTGATACCCAACTCACGAGCTATCCACCAACCTGGTTTAGAATCGTATTTGGGTTTAACAGCCGGATAGCGTAAGGCTACATTAGGGCTTTTATTTTGAGAAACTCTGATGTCATCTAGTCTTTCTAAGAAGGTAGCTTCCGGTAGTACCACATCGGCATAGCCGGTAATTTCGCTCGGCATGGTATCAACTGCTAGTACAAAATCTTGATTTTGAATAGCTTTTTTAATAGTATCCTCTTTTGGTATTGCCTGTAAAGGATTAGTTGCTACAAAGAACATTCCTTTGATTTTGTAAGGTCCGTCATATTCCGGTAAAGCACAATCTACAATTTCATTGGTTATTCCGGCAAATGCCAATTTGTGTTTACCCTGAGAAATATCTCTCCATGACCATTTGGGCTTCGGTAACGGTGGATGAGGATGGTTAGGAAGCTTGATATTTTCGGGAAAATAGAATCCTCCTTTACGTCCCCAGGAACCGAGAATGGCATTTAGAATAGCCATAGCTCTGGTACGTTGGGTATCATCACCGTACCATGCTGTATGCCTGCCAGGGTGAATAATCACTTTTGGAGCAGCATTCGCCATCACTCTGGCTGTTTTATATATATCTCCTGCAGGTATGGTAGTCACTGTTTGTGCCCATTCAGGTGTGTATTTTTGCACATGGGCTTTTAATTCATCAAAACCATAGGTGTAGCGTGCTACATATTCCTTATCATAAAGATTTTCATTGATGATAACATTAGTCCAGGCTAGGAGTAATGCTAGATCAGTAGAGGGTTTGATAGGTAGCCAATGTGTAGAGTGAGCGGCTGCAGTAGAAAATCTAGGGTCTACTGTAATGATAGTTCCTTTTCGGTCAATCAATTTGGATATTTCTTGTACGTGGCCGTTATGCATATTTTCACCAAAGTGATTACCTATTAATACTAAACACTCAGTATTATTAATATCAGTTGGTTCAGGTGAGGCTAATCCAGTTCCATAAGTGGCTATATAACCGGCTTCCCGAGTGATCAAACACTGCGCACTGGCGGGTTTTGCATTGGTGTCGGAGCCCCAGTATTGCATCATGTGTTTAAAATGAGGTCCGGTTTTTCCGTGATAGAAAAGCGCAATACTCTCTTTACCATATTTTTCATCAATGGCTTTCATATTGTCAACGATCACATCGAATGCCTCATCCCAGCTCACTTCTTTAAATGATTGCACACCATTTTCTTCCACTCTCACTAAGGGTTTCTTTAAACGGTTTTCGTCATAATACATACCTAAACCACCAGTACCGCGAGGACACAAGCGTCCGTTTGAGTGAGGATCCTTATCATTTCCTACTACTTTAATGATCTTATTGTCGGGGTCTGTATAGGTCCAGCCGGCACAATTCCAAAAGCATACTTCACAAATTGTAGGTGTTTTGGTTAATTGATCATCCGTTAATTTTTTTTCATTTTGAAAGATTTGACCGATGCCACTACTAAGCGCAGGTGTTAAAGCAACCCCTGCTGTAGCTGTACCCGATATTTTGATAAAATCTCTACGATTGAACTTACTCATAATATTGTATTTTCAATAAAAAATAAATATGCATATCACATTTACTGGACAAAAGTACGTGGAGACTTTTAGGTGGAAATTGATTTATATCATGTATTTCAATTTTATTTGTAAAAAATTATTAAAAATACTTATTCAATTAACTTTAGTATTTTAAAAGAAAGTGTAACACGCAGAATATTAAGTTTTTACAACTGAAATTTATTGGGTAATAATTATTATTTATAAAAAAAAATATTCATAAATTATAATAGTTGGAAAAAAAATACATAACATATAGAAAAACAGTTAGTTAGGCTTCTATTGTGTGTATTGTAACATAAAAATAAATTATTAAAATGATATTTGTCATTTTAAATCTTATTAAAGACTACTTTTTTAATTTTCCGATGCCAATTAGTAGGACACCTATAATACTGATAAAACCTCCTATTAATGTAATTGTTCCCGGAAAATTTCCAAAATACAGATACGCTCCTATAAGTACAAAAACTCCTCGTGTGCTACCGATGATTGCTTTACGAGATAAAGGAATGTATTGTAAGGCCAAGTATCCTGCAATAACTGTTAAGAAAGGCCCTAAAATAGAACCTACAAATATGTTCTTAAATGCTGAAATAGATATTTTTAAGTCAAGTCCCATATACCATAAGGCAATGATGGAAAAAATCAGTAAGAATGTAGTACGGCTTAAGGTAAATATTTGTGGTGGTATTTTTTGGATATGTATTTTAATAATAACAGCGTTAATCGCCCCAAACAATCCAGAGTATACAATATATTGTGCCCCATCAATAAAAACCTGATCTAAAGAACCTCCTTTGTAACTAATTATAAAAGCTCCGAATAAGGCTAGAAGCATTCCTAAAAATTCTAGTTTATTAAAAGTTTCCTTTAACACAAAAAAACTCAATGTGATGATTAATGCGGGAGAGATATTTCCTATGAAAGATACGATGGCTGGATTGGATATGGTATAAATAGCTTTGAAAAAAAAGTAAGTGCTTAATACTTCAATAATTCCTAAAAATACAAGTATTCCATACTGCCTCACGCTTAGTTTTCTTAGATGAGCAAAGGATCCACGAAACAATTTATATAATACAATCCAAAGTAATCCAAAAGCAAACCAATATACGCCAAATTGAGGTAAACTTACTTCTTTTAAAGCAGCTTTACTGAATATATATACATTGGAAACAGCAATGACTGAGACAAAAGCCAAAAAGTAACCTTTTGCAGTATGAGAAATTTTCATACTGCAAAAGTATTCTAAATTACGCTAATGTTAAGAATTACATATTGTAATTTGTATTACTTTTTATTTTTTTGATAAGAACTTGTCCCAATTTTAAAGCAGCGTCATTATAAAAACAAGCAAGATAGTAACCTTCATTAAAATCTCCTACATCTACTTTATTCCCTTTTACTTTCTTTGTATAAATAACTTTGCCATCACAATCTAAAAAACAAATGCTGTCTATTGTAAGATTTGAATAAAAGATAAGTTCATTTTTGACAACTTTTGAAGCAACAGTAATTTCAGACTCGTCTGTGTTAAATATGCTTTCATAAGTATTCGAGTTACTAATGTTAGCTGCCGTAAGAGGAAGTAAATAAGATAATGCCAGCAATAAGATCCATTTCTTCATTTTTCTAAAGATTTGTAGTTAGACATTCACTTAAATACAAGAACAAATGTATATCAACCTATACAGGTCAATATCAGGAAATAACAGGAATTTTCATCAGGTATTTTCCTGTTTTTTATTTCAATACTATGTTAAGGAGTAAACTAGTAGTAGGAGAAACGTTTTACTTTAGATAAATGCTTAGCCAATCTGATGACTTGATGTGCATATCCATATTCATTGTCATACCAAACATATATGATAATCTTATTATGCTCGGAAGCGGTAATAGTGGCTTTACTATCATATATAGCGGGTGCTGCAATCCCCACTATATCCGATGATACCAGTTCATTGTTCATAGAATACTTTATTTGTTCTACCAAAGCACCTTCCAATGCATATTTTTTGATAATTTCATTAACATCTTCCGTCGTGGCAGATTTTTTTAACTGTAAATTTAATATAGCTAGAGAACCATTGGGTACGGGTACTCTAATAGCACTGGAAGTGAATTTACCTTTTAAACTTGGAATAGCCTTGGCAACTGCATTGCCCGCTCCGGTAGTGGTTATTACCATATTATTGGCAGCAGCACGTCCTCTTCGGTACTTTTTATGATAGTTATCCACTAAATTTTGATCATTGGTAAAAGCATGGATTGTTTCCAGATGTCCGTGCTCTATACCAAAACTATCTTCTATTGCTTTTAGCACTGGTGTTATAGCATTTGTAGTACAGGAAGCAGCAGAAAATAATTGCTCTTTGTCAATATCAAATTCATTTTGATTAACACCATATACGATATTCGGAATATCCTCTTTGCCGGGAGCTGTCAATAGTACTTTATCTACACCTTTAGCTTTTAAATGTAATCCCATCCCTTTTCGGTCACGCCATACTCCGGTATTGTCGATGATAAGGGCATTGTGAATGCCATATTTTGTATAGTCTATACTATCCGGGCTGTTGGCAGCTATCATTTGAATACCTATACCATTAATGACTAGCTTTTGGTTTTCAAGGTCTACACTCACTGTGCCGGGAAAGTCGTCATGTACCGAATCCTGACGGAGTAGGGAAGCACGTTTTTCTAGATTGGTTTCATCCAGGCTACCTCTTACTACAATGGCTCTTAAACGTAATTGCTTACCGCTACCGGCTTGAATCATTAATTCTCGAGCCAATAACCTACCTATACGTCCGAATCCGTATAATACGACATCTCGGGGGACAAATTCAGGCGCTTTATTGGCAGCTTTTAATTCTTTTTGTACAAAAGCTTCCATATCACTACAAGCAGCCTTATTGCGTGTACACTCATAGGCCAATTTTCCAATATCTATTCTGGCTGGCGGAATATGACTGGCACGTATTGCTCTTGCCATATCCAATATGTCAAAAATGTTAATATTTTTTTGAACAAAACTCCTGGCAGAGTTCAAGATATGTAGTATTTCACTGACACTTTTGTCTATCAATTGATTACGGAACAATAAGAGTTCTATGCTGTCATCATACCATAGATCGTTCACTATTTTAATGAATTCTACACTAGCCCTGTTTTTTTTTGTTTGAAAGGCAATTTCTTTGTCAAATGAAAAATTTTTATTCATAGTGGTATAGGATTTTAAAATTTCAGCAAATTTACTTATTTCAAACGTTTGAGAACTATGTTTTATTGGGGGAAGTTATACACAAAAATTAAAAAGTTATTCACAAAGTATTCATAGATTTTTTTAAGTTTTCACAAAGGACGCATTACTATACTAAAATCGGAGTTATTGAGACATTTTAGTATAAAAGTGAGAAAATAAAAAAACCCACCCCGTACTCAGTATTATAGGATGGGTTTTCTAAAATTAACCTAAACATTATATTTTTAATGAAATGTATTCCACTTTTCCATTAGCATTTAGAATGTGAAGCGTGACGTATTCACTGTTTTCATAATAGTGAAGTAATTGTTCTACATCATCTACACTTTTTACTTTTTGCCTTTCAATGGCTAATAAAACAGCATTTGCTTTGATGCCGAATTGTTTGAAAGAAGGATTAGATATTTTCTTAATTTGAACACCATAATCTATATTGTATTTCTGTTTTATCTTATCAGGCAACTCATCTAGTTGCAGGCCTAATATATTATCGATATAAGTCGTTTTACTAAAGTCAACTTTACCGAACTTATTCTTAAGTTTGACTTTGAAGTCTTGTTCGTTGTTATTTCTAAGGACTGTTACATTAATGATTTCACCGGGCCTGTGTGAATTGAGTTGTCCCTTAAGATCAGAAAATTTGGTGATTTTATTACCGTTGATGCCAACAATAATATCTTTTTCAAGCAGACCTGCTTCAGCAGCAGCACCTTTATCGGTTACATGAGATATATATATTCCTTCAGATTGCTCTAAATCCATCTCATTGGCCACACTACCATCTAGCTCAATAAACTGTATACCCATATAAGCGCGCTGTACATTACCGAATTCTACCAAGTCTTCTACAATTTTTTTAGCAATATTGGAAGGAACTGCAAAAGAGTATCCCACATAGGCACCTGTTTTAGAACTTATAGCTGTATTAATACCAACTAATTCACCTCGTGTATTGACCAGAGCACCTCCACTATTGCCGGGGTTTACGGCAGCATCTGTTTGTAAATAGGATTCTATATTGGAGTTGCCATCCAGGTCACGCCCTTTGGCACTGATAATGCCTGCTGTTACGGTAGAGGTAAGGTTGTATGGGTTTCCTACTGCCAACACCCAATCCCCGACTTTTACTTGATCGGAGTTTGCAAAGGTAATGAAAGGCAGTGCTTTAGCTTCGATCTTGACTAAGGCTATATCATTTGCTTCATCTGAACCGATCAATTTAGCTTTGTACACTTTTTTATCATTAAGGGTGATCTCAATATCTGTTGCATTTTTTACCACGTGGTTGTTAGTGATGATATAACCATCCGGCGAAATGATCACGCCACTCCCTGTTCCGACTTGTTTGTATTGACGGCCGCTACTTCTGCCATAGAATAATTCTTCCAGCGGATTGTAAACAGTTTTAAATGCCGTATTCTTAACGTGAACTACTGCATCAACAGTGGCACTGGCAGCAGCGGTAAAATCGGTAATTTCTGCAGCATAGTTTGGTGATGACACAAAATTGGTTTGTACCACATTTGGCGTTTCTTCCTGTACCTTAATTGAAGTATTCTCAAATTTTTGGTTTTGTAAATAAGCAAAACCCGTCAAAGTAAAAGCGGAAGCAATCAAAGCAACCAATACATAAGAAAATATTTTTTTCATAGTGAGGACATATTTAATGTTTAACATTTTCGATATCAAAATTAAGTTATTAATGAGGTACAGTCATAAAAATTAACCGATTTTTAACGCATTTAACAAGGTTTTAGTAAAATGAAAAATAATTTTTTGATTTCTTTAATAAATTGAAAAATCACAATTATTTCCCTAATTTTGCCCAAACCTACAAGTCATGAAACTTACCAAATATATTTTTGTTACCGGAGGTGTTACCTCTTCCTTGGGAAAGGGAATCATTGCAGCCTCCTTAGCCAAATTACTTCAAGAAAAAGGCTATTCTGTTACTATACAAAAATTAGACCCATATCTCAATGTTGACCCTGGGACGCTCAATCCTTACGAACATGGCGAATGTTATGTAACAGACGACGGTGCCGAAACAGACTTAGACTTGGGGCATTACGAACGCTTTTTAGGGACGCCAACCTCACAGGCTAATAACGTGACTACCGGACGCATATATCAATCAGTTATAGATAAAGAACGTAGAGGTGACTATTTGGGTAAAACAGTACAGATCATTCCGCACATCACAGATGAGATTAAATATAGAATACAATTATTAGGACAGACCGGTAAATATGACATCGTCATTACAGAAATTGGAGGTACTATCGGTGATATTGAGTCTCTGCCTTATGTGGAAGCAGTTAGACAGTTGCTATGGGATTTAGGTAGGGAGAATGCTTTGGTGATTCATTTAACATTATTACCCTATTTATCCACTACAGGTGAGTTAAAAACCAAACCTACACAACACTCCGTCAAATCTTTAATGGAAAGCGGGGTTAGCCCCGATGTGTTAGTCTGTAGAACAGAACATCATATGACCGATGAGATACGTGATAAACTGGCCCTTTTTTGCAATGTAGAAAAGCAGGCTATTATAGAGTCCATAGATGCGGAAACCATATACGATGTACCGGGATTGATGTTGAAAGAAAGACTGGATGTAGTCGTTTTAAAGAAGTTACACTTACCTTTCGATACCCCATCTGACCTTAAGAAATGGAATGAATTTTTATTCCGCTTCAAAAATCCTGAAAATGAAATTACTATTGCGTTAATTGGTAAGTATGTGGAATTGCACGATGCTTATAAATCTATTGTAGAAAGTACCATACATGCAGGTGCTACACATAATGTTCATGTACATATCAAATGGGTACATTCCGAAGAATTAGATGAGGCTAACATGTCCGAAATATTAAAAGATGTACATGGTATCATTGTCGCACCCGGTTTTGGAGAAAGAGGTATTGAAGGAAAAATAAAGGCTGTAAAATACGCTCGTGAAAGTAATGTGCCTTTTTTGGGTATTTGTCTTGGAATGCAAATGGCTGTGATAGAGTTTGCACGAAATGTATTACATCTAAGAGAAGCCAACTCTACAGAAATGGATGAGCATACTCCTGATCCGGTTATTGATTTAATGGAAAGCCAAATAAAAGTTGAAGAGAAGGGTGGAACGATGCGATTAGGTACTTGGGATTGTAAGATCAAAAAAGACTCCAAAGTTTACGATGCTTACCAAAAAGAGAATATTTCCGAAAGACACCGACACCGTTATGAATTTAACAATGATTTTTTAAAAGCTTTTGAAGAGGCTGGCATGAAAGCCACCGGAATAAATCCCGATACCGGACTGGTAGAGATCATTGA
>JANTFO010000040.1 GCA_024763365.1 Flavobacteriaceae bacterium | reverse complement strand
TAAAAAGTCTGTGCATTGAAGTTTTTGTTTGATGATTTATACGCCAAAGATATTAAAAAGGGGGTAAAGGGGGTAAATAAGAAGGCGCTTGCTTAAATGGGGGTGGGGAGTAAGGGAATTAAGAAGGCGTTTATAATATAGACACTCTCGGCTTTTTGGTTTCAGTAGTTTTAGCAACAGTTTGTACAAAGTCTATTTTTAAAGTGCCATCAGCATTAGTTTCATAATCCTTTGTGTAGTCTGTTTGCGTAGAATTACCTTCAGAAAGATATACATCATGTATCTCTTCATCATAGTTATAACCAAAGGATACATCAACTCCGGTTTCCACTTTAAAATCAAGTCTTACTGTACCATCTGAATTATAGTTTAAGCTATAGGTATTTAACAATCCTAAATCACCGGCTTTCATATCTGTATCATCGTCATAAATATTAATAGCTGGTAGACGTGAATTATTTTCATCCGTAAAAACCAAATTCAAACGATTTTCTTCTACTTTATAATTATTTTGAGCACTAGATTTTTCAGGGGTAAGGTTTGAGTAAAGGTAAATTTCATTTTGATCATTGTTGGTAGCATAATCTACACCAACATTTTCACCTACTTCATGTGTAAGAGCATAGCTGCCGTCGGCGTTTCGCTTAATCTGGAATGATTCTAACATCTTATTGTTAGTATCATCAATACTTATGGATTCTTCTTTCGTACAAGAACTAAGTAAAAAAGTCAAAGCTATTAAGCTGTAGAGTAATTGTTTCATAATAGTGTGTAATTTAAAGGTTAGAATTATATATGTGGGTTATTATTTTATATTTTCTATAAAAAAAGGGGGGAGTTTATGAAGAGTAAATGAGATATTTATTAAAACTCCCCCCATATCAACCTAAATATTTCTTTATTCAATAATTTTGTGTTTGACCACGTAGATAGCTAATCCAACTGCATTTTTGACACCCAATTTGGTCATGATATTCTTTTTATGAGTTTCAACAGTGCCTGTACTGATGTGTAAAGTTTCAGCAATTTCTTTGTTGCTGTACTCTTCAGCGATTAGTTTAAGAATTTCATATTCGCGCTCAGTCAACATGCCGTAATATTTTTCAAAATGCGCTTCATTGGTAATTTTTTTACCGGTAAATGAATTGACAATTTTGTTACGAATATCACTACTGAAGTACATGTCTCCTTCATCAACCATCTTGATAGCTTCAATGATATTTTCTCCGGCATTAACTTTTGTGACGAATCCTTTAGCACCCATTTTGAGCACTTCTTTGATTAACTTAACATCATTGTAACTGGTCAACACTATGGTTTCTGGTGGTTTATCTAAATTTTGCAAAGAACTTAAAACTTCAATACCATCAAGTTTAGGCATCCCTATATCCAGAATGAGTATATCAGCTTCATTATTTTTAAACCAATTGACAACTTCTAATCCATCTAACGAGTAGCCTACTACTTCAATTGATTTTTCAGTCTTTAAAACTGCAACAATGCCATCAATTAAAATTTGATGATCATCGGCAATATGAACTCTTATATTTCCATCTTTCATATTACAGGTCAAAATTATAGTTACACGATATATAGCACAATACCTAAAACAGATATTTTTTAAATTATGGGTATTAGGTAGTTATTCACAAAACTATTTAAAAAATAAATCTAATAATAAGTTATTTGGCGGATTTCTTTACCAGAAAGCTCATTTTTTTTAAAATTAATTCGTTTCACCCAATTTTTATTTTTATCATAAACCAATTCATAGGTCTCAAAATAACTCATACTATTGTCGGTTTTAAATTTTTTTAATCCGATTTTATCTGAGAATTCATTATATGAATAGGTGGTGTGGTCGAATAATTCTCCTAAAGCATTATAAGATTTTTTTTCGGCTAGCAAATTATTTTCGTTATAGGTACATAGATCTTTTGATTCACCTATCCTGTTAATTTTTATGATTTCGGAGATGTTGTTTTTCGAATCATATTTATATTTTTCCATTAATTGGTAGTTGATTTGCGGAATACTTTTATGAATATCAATAAGTTGATTCTCTTTATTATAGTCGTATGATATTTCGTATTGAAGCTTATCTTGTTTTGAATATTTTTTTTCGTTGATCAATAAGTTTTGCTCGTTATATTCAAAGACGGTTTTTTGAGAAATTTTACCGGCAGTATTGTAATTAATGATTTGTGTTAACAACTGATTTTCATATAGGTAATCATCATGGGAAATCAAAGTTCCTTTTGTGCTGAAATGCTCAATTTTGTCAATTTTTCCATCTTTTTTAAAAGTGAATTTGACAATATATTTGAGTGTTTCTTTACCGGTATTCTTGTCTATGATGTATGTTTTCTGCTCAAAAGATTGTACTTTTCCTTTGAGGTTTTCCGTTTCCCGGTTGACAGTAAGATTTTGTGCAAATAGCGTTCCTATAAATAATAAAGGCAGTAAATAAAATGATTTCATGGGTAATTATTTTTTCAAAAATACAGGATTTTTTTAATATATATTGTCAGGAAAGTAGCAAAGGCTTTAAGGTGTTAATTTGACATGTTTTCATTTAAATCATGGTAAAGTATCTCATAGACTTGTTTCTGGAGCTTTTTTCTATCCTCTATGACACTTAGATTTTTTGTGGGAATACTCTTGTGAATTTTAGCATTTAAAACACCCGGACCACCACTTAAAAAAGTGTATGAAAAGTGCTTTTTATTATCATAAAAACTAATGGGTATAATAGGAATTTGATGCTCTAAAGCTAATACAAATGCGCCTGATTTAAATTCGTTGAGTATTATAGACTGATCTGCAGGTACCATACCTTCTGGGAAGATACATATGCTCAAACCTTTTTTCAATCTTTGATTGGCCTGGTCAAATACAGCTTTGCGACTTTCTTTATTATTTCTGTCAACTAATATCATCGTTCGACGATAAAAAAACCCAAATATAGGGATCTTGGCCAGTTCAATTTTTCCCACAAACACAAATGGATGATGCTTAGCAATAGCGAGCATCGTCATAATATCTATCATGGAAGTGTGATTGGGTGTAAACATATAATTTGTATGTTTTTTCAGATTTTCTTTACCCTCAACTTTCAGTTTGAACCCCATTAAAAAAAGTATGGATTTCCCCCAGTAATGGGCTATTTTAAAAAAATAATTAAATGTTTTATCAGAGGCAGTTAAGAATAATAAAAGAGGAGAAATGGGTAAAACAGTTAAAACCATAATAAGGTAAAACCAAATTCTCCAAAAGACAATACCTATATTTTTAAGTAGTTGCATGAGTCGACAAAAATAAACTTTTATCAAAAAAGACAAGATTTTTTTATATCTAAAAAATGTATTTTTGCTTTTCAGAAATTATAGATTGTTGATATGGCTAGAATTTTAACCGGAGTACAAAGTACGGGAACTCCCCATTTGGGTAATTTACTTGGGGCTATTTTACCGGCAATAGACTTAGCAAATAAGCCCGATAATGAGTCTTTCCTTTTTATTGCAGATATGCATTCTTTAACGCAAATTAAAGATGCTGAGAAATTACGTGAGAACACCTATAGTACGGCTGCTACTTGGTTAGCTTGTGGTTTAGATATCGAAAAGACTGTGTTTTACAGACAAAGTGATATTCCGGAAGTAACAGAATTAGCCTGGTATTTAAATTGTTTTTTCCCTTATCAAAGACTTACTTTGGCTCATTCATTTAAAGATAAAGCTGATCATTTGCAGGATGTCAATACCGGATTGTTTGTATACCCCATGTTGATGGCAGCAGATATTTTACTTTACGATGCCGAGATTGTCCCCGTAGGGAAAGACCAATTGCAACACTTGGAAATGGCACGTGATGTTGCCAACAGATTAAATAGTAAAATGGGTGAAATATTAACCCCCCCCGAGGCGCAACTCAATGAAAGTACTATGTATGTGCCTGGTACAGACGGACAGAAGATGAGCAAGTCCAAAAATAATATCATAAATATATTTTTACCCGATAAAAAATTACGAAAGCAGATCATGGGAATTCAAACTGATAGCACACCTCTTGAAGCTCCTAAAGATCCAAATACCTGCCATGTTTTTGCTATTTATAAATTGCTGGCGACTCCTGAGCAAATAGAAGAAATGAGCGCTAACTATCTGAATGGAGGTTATGGTTATGGTCATGCCAAGCAAGCTTTGTATGAGCTAATATTGGAAAAATTTGCAAGCATCAGAGCGCGTTATAATTATTTTATGGATAATAAAAACGAGATTGACAAAGTTTTAGAAATTGGAGCAGTAAAAGCCCGAAAAGTAGCCCGTGAAGTTTTGAGTAGAACTCGTAAGAAATTAGGTTATTAATATTTTATTTTCCTGATTATTCGGCGCACTTCTTTGAATTTGATATAAGCATCTTTATCCGGTAAGTTTTTCAAAACTAACTTTGATTTTTCAAGGCTTTCCAAGGCTTCTTCTATTCCATTAAAGTAGCATATTAGATATATGTTAGGCAACTCTTTCAACTGAGATTCTTCAAGTGCTGTCAAGGACTCGTTATCGCTGATTTTTTTTAAAATATTGTTATTTTGTTCGTACAGTGTTTCGACAGTACTTTTTCTATATTGGGGTGGCTTAAAAAGCATTTCCGAAGCAATATTATATTGTCCGTTTTCTTTAAAATGTAAAATGGTTTTTTCTAAAGGATAAAATTCAACATCTCGATGAATAGCTAGCGGTACATATTCTGTGATGATAAAACTGTCTTTGTTAATGATGACTTTAACTTCATCCATATCTGAGTAAAAAAGGCGTACCTGTTCGTTTACCAGTTCAATATCCACGCGGGTGTAAAATGTTTTTTCCCCTACTTGTTTTTTTTCTCCTGCCCAACAAAGTACATGTTGCTCATTGTATACATGATAATCAGTAGTATGTATTTCGTCATGTTTTTTTATAAAATGAATTACAGCATCCAGGGTATGCTTGATATTGTTCAAAGACTGTTTTTCAATATCTTCAACAATTTTTTGATTGGTATTTTGTAGTTCCAATGCATCAACCGGAATAGAAGTGCTCCCACGACGCAGAAAAATGCTGTTCTGCCCATATCGCCATATATTTTTTTTAAATGAAGTTAGTTTGTCGGAAGGATAAATAGTGACCAAACCCATTACTTTATGCCGGGGAAGCTCGGGGAAAGCCACATTTTCGTATTGTACTTTAGGAGGATTTTCCAAATAGGCATTGACCAAATTTTGCAAGCGGCTATCATCAAAGAAATCAACTCCAATGATCTTACTGTTACGATCGTTCACACCTACCACTATAAAGGACCTGTTTTTTGGATTGGCATTTGACAAAGCACAGATATGTTTGAGAAACTTGCCTTTTGCCGGTCGATCATGGAGATCTAGACGTTCCTTACGGTCATAAAAACTGTTCTCATCATGATGAGCCAGTAAGTTTTTTATCAGTAAGCGCTTATTAATCATTTAATTGTTCCTAGAATAGTCAAAATTAGTCAAAATATACCGGACTAAATATGAAACATAGTTGTCTTAAAGTATTTTTTTCCATAGATAAGAAATATGTTTTTTAGACTATTTTTGTGCTTTTGTCGTTAATAGTACGAATGGAAAAAGGATTCCTATTCATAGCATTTTTTCAGGTTATTTGGGGTTTTACACAAATTGATAGCCTAAATTATCGCACCAAAATTTTACCCGTTAGTGATACTTTGACTTTTCATAAGGTAAGTACTAATCCTTACTATTTTAGTTTGTCTGCTTTTGATGGTCAAAAAATTGATGAAGCCACTTACCAAGTAGATTTTCAGCAATCTAAGGTGTTTTTAAACAAATCTTTTTATCAAAAATATAGTCAAGTTGACACCTTGAAGGTCAATTATTATATTTTCCCGGATTTTTTAACTAAAACCTATCAAACAATAGATACTTCTGTGATAGTTACCAAGGCTACAGAGCCCCTACCTATTACATTGCCCTATGCTAAAAAAAGACGCAATCCCGACCCATTTAAAGGTTTGGACACACAGGGAAATATCATCAGGGGAGTGCGAGTGGGGAATAATCAGGATGCAGTATTGAACTCAACTTTAGACTTAAAAATTGAAGGGAAATTATCTCCCAAAGTTACTTTAAGTGCCTACCTCAATGATACGAATATCCCATTACAGGAAAATGGTTATTCTCAGGATCCTAAAAATATTGACAGAGTGTATATGGAGATCACTGGTCCACAATGGAAGATAGATGCCGGCGATATTTTTTTCCGAAATGAGGAGAGCTTTTTTATGCAATTCAACAAAAAAGTATCAGGTGTAGGTATACAGGCCAGCGTGGATAGTTTGCATGTCACAGCTTCAGGCGCTTTGGTTAGAGGGCGTTTTGTTACTTATCAATTTGTGGGGGAAGAAGCTAATCAGGGACCATATAAATTAAAAGGAAATATGGCTGAGGCTTATATTTTTATCATTTCCGGTAGCGAACGAGTATACATTAATGGTTATTTACAAGAACGAGGTATCGATAAAGATTACGTGATAGATTACAACACTGCGGAAATAACTTTTAACCCCACAAAACCCATATCTTCAGATATGCGTATTGCAGTAGAATTCCAATATTCTGATCAAAATTATACCAGGTTTATCACATATGATGGACTACAATATCATGGCAAAGAATTTAAGATTGGAGCTAACTACTACTTGGAAAGTGATGATAAAAACAGCCCATTACAACTCAATCTTACTGAAGAACAAGAGGCTTTGTTAGCCCAGAGTGGTATTCCCTCAGAGGGTATTTATTTAAGTAATGAAACTGAAACTGACTATGATGAAAATAAGATACTATACAGAAAGATTACAAATGGCAATTTGACTTATTATGAGTATAGCACAGACCCTGATGAAGCATTATATCAAATCAGTTTTTCGTATGTAGGTGATGGTTTAGGAGATTATATTGTTCTGGAATATTTGGCCAGCGGGCGTGTTATGGATTATATAGGTGAAGGTAATGGAGATTATATCGCTAAAATTCTGGTATATGCTCCTTCTAAACATGAAATACTTACGCTACAATCCTCATTTCAACCATGGGCAAAAAGTGATTTTGATGTAGAATTGGCTTATTCCAATAAAGACGTGAATTTGTTTTCGTCTGTAGATGATGGTTTTAATCGTGCACCAGCAATCAAAGCTCAATGGAATCAGGTTTTAAAAGATAGTATTAAGCGAAATTGGCGTTTGTCAAACCATACAAAATTTGATTATATCAATGCCAGGTTTCAATCTGTAGAAAAGATCTATCAAATAGAATTTGACAGGGATTGGAATTTACAAAGCACTTCGGGTAATCAATCATTATTTACTAATTCTTTGCAATGGGATAGCAATAAAAACGGCCAAATGGCTTATGTATTAGAGCGTTTAGAATTTAAAAATTTCTATAAGGGGTTGAGACATATGCTCAATACCGACCTCAATTGGCATCAATTTAATTTGAGAACTAATAATTCTTTCTTAAACAGCAAGGATAATCTATTCACAACCCAATTTTTACGCTCCAATGCCAAGTTGTCTTATAACCCCAAAAAATGGTGGGCTTATACTGAATTTGATTTTGAAAAAAACCGTTTAAATGACAATACAGAAAACCAATTACAGCAGAATTCACATCAATATGTAGATTTGTTAACTGCCGTAGGGATAGGAGATACCACAAAAATTTTTACTGAAGTGGGTCTTCAATTTCGACGTAATGATAGTTTACAAAACTATAGTTTTAAAAAAGCTGATGAAGTAAAAAGCATTTTTCTTAAGTCACACTTGCTTAAAAAAGAACAAGCAGACCTGTTTTTATATGTTAACTTTAGGGAAAGAAACAGGCTGGATGCTACGGCATTAATAAGTTTAAATTCACAGTTAAATTACAAGCAACATTTTTGGAAAGGTTTGATACAAACCCAAACAAGCTATATCAATACTTCAGGAAATATTGCCAGGCAAGAGTTTACTTATATTGAAACAGCACCAGGTCAAGGATATTATACCTGGAATGATTATAATGAAAATGGTATTCAGGAATTAGACGAGTTTGAAGTGGCACAATATGCAGATGAAGCCAGTTTTTTGCGTTTCGCCTTGCCTAATATCAATTATATACCCACTCAAAAATCACAATGGCAACAATCTTTACAAATTGATTTTAGTTCATGGAAAAATAAATCGGGTATTGGGAGATTATTGTCGTATTTTTATAATCAAACGCAAATATTTACGGCTAATGAACAGTTAAAAGAATCCGAAAGATTACATATCAACCCTTTTGATTTTGATAACGGAAATATTATTGGGTTACAGTTTAACTTCAAAAATAGTTTGTTTTTCAACCGGCATCAATCCCAGTATACAACAGCTTATCATTATATAATAAATCAAAATCAATTATCTCAAACCTTTGACAATCTTGAGAATAAATCCGAAATTCATCAAATACAATTTCAACACAAGATACAAGAAAGTTGGCAACTGGAAAGTGTTTTTGAGGAAGGCTATCAGGTAGCCTTACACAGTTCTTTTGTTAACAGAAACTATCGCTTAAAGTATACAAATATAAAGCCTCAAGTAAGTTATCTTTTTGGTGAGAAAAATAAATTTAGCACCCGCTATTCTTATGCCCATAAGGATAACCAAATAGGAAATTTTGAAAGCTTAGTACAACAAGAATTGAGTTTATTATTTCAAATGACCGGAAAAAAACAAGCTTATTTTAATTTGGAGTTCAATGCGATCAAAAACAATTTTTCCGGCAACACCCAATCAGCAGTTGCCTATCAAATGTTAGAAGGATTGCAGCCGGGCAATAATTTTACCTGGACGATGAGTTGGACACAGAAACTCAATAATTTTTTATTTCTTAATTTAAACTATAATGGCAGAGGAGCAAAAGATGCTAAAACAATTCATAATGGAGTAGTGCAGTTAAGAGCATCTTTTTAACAGAAATACGCAACGTATTTCAATATTTTAATCTGATTTATATATTTAATTTAAACCTAATTTTTAATGAAAAAATTACTATTTGTTTTAGCCTTATTATTTGTTGTTTTTTCAAAAGCACAAGAAGTTGAAGTGGATGTTTTGCCACAAGATCAGGATAAGCATCACGAAGTAAATTTTAATGCCCTTAATCTAATTGCCTTTAAGTGGTTCGATGTATCTTATGAATACCTGCTCAATGAGGAATCTTCTTTTGGCATCTCAGCACAAATGGCTTTAGACCCGGAAGTTTACGGATTTGACTCAAACAAAAGGAAATACGCCATTACACCTTACTATCGTCATTTTTTCTCAAAAAAATACGCCAGAGGTTTCTTTGTAGAGGCTTTTGGATCTTTAAACGGAGGGATTTATGAAGAGTGGATTTATGAATATATTGAAGATTGTAATGGGGAATATGGATGTTATCATGAATATTATAAAGAGTACAAATATGATGACCTGGCTTTTGGGGTTGGTGTAGGTGGAAAGTTTGTTTCTAAACTCGGTTTTGTAGGTGAAATTCATGCTGGGATAGCCCGAAATCTTTTTGAGAATTACGCACCGGAAGTTATAGGAAGGTTGGGCGTATCATTAGGTTATCGTTTTTAATATTTCAATCCATAAAAAATATTTAAGTTTGTATCTCAAAACAAAATCTACAGATATGAAAAAAATAGTTTTATTGGTTGCGCTTTTAGTAGCTACATCCGCTTTTGCACAATATGACAAGCAAAATGAAATCCGCCTCAATGCATTTAGCATATTGGCTGCCAGAAATTTGGATATATCTTACGAAAGATTGTTAAATGAAGAATCTGCCGTGGGGGCATCTTTTGCTTTTGATTTAACAGGAGGGGATAAATTTAACTTGTTTGGAATCAATCAAAGTTATGCCATTACGCCCTACTATCGTTATTATTTCCCACTAGAAGTTTCCAATGGATTATTTCTCGAAGCTTTTTTATCTGCCAATGGGGGAAAGAATAAGATAAAGTATGATGATGGAGATTCTGAATTGATAGATATATGGGAAGAGGGAGAGGAAATAGATGGCGAAGATTTCGAGCAATATCGGGCTTTTGAATACAGCGATTTTGCTTTTGGTATAGGTGGGGGATATAAATATGCCTCTGCCGGAGGTTTTGTGGCAGAACTTTATGCCGGTGCCGGCAGAAACCTCAGCGGAGATCTAAGAACGCCTGTTGTTTTGCCAAGATTAGGCTTATCTTTCGGATTTAGATTCTAAATCAATATAATTTTTTTGAAAAGCTTTGTCATAGTTGTCTACTTTGATGAAGCTTTTTTCACTTGCTCCCCTAGAAAAAGAGGATGTAGGGAGATTTAAAAATTCATGTACTTTTGTTCCAAATTTTTTAACAAATGACAAACTTTGTAGAAGAACTACGTTGGCGTGGTTTGATTCATGATAGCATTCCTGAAACAGAAGAATACCTCAATGCCAACAAAACTGTAGGTTATATTGGCTTTGATCCTACCGCTGATTCGCTTCATATAGGTAGCTTGGTGCAGATACTTGTTTTAAAACACTTTCAAAATGCCGGTCATACACCCATTGCCCTGGTAGGCGGGGCTACCGGTATGGTGGGTGATCCTTCCGGGAAATCTCAGGAGAGAAATTTGTTAAATGAAGAAACATTAAATAAGAATGTCACCGGTGTTAAAGCCCAATTAGCCCGTTTTCTGGACTTTGATGCATCTACTGAAAATGCAGCCAAATTGGTCAATAATTATGACTGGATGAAAGATATTTCTCTGATCGATTTTGTAAGAGATATTGGGAAACATATTTCGGTCAATTATATGATGGCCAAAGACTCTGTAAAAAAAAGATTGGGTTCAGACGTACAAGAAGGGATGAGTTTTACAGAGTTTACATATCAACTTTTTCAGGGCTATGATTTTTTACATCTCTACCAAAATTATAACTGCAGGATTCAGATGGGAGGGTCTGACCAATGGGGAAATATCACCACCGGTACAGAATTGATACGTCGAAAAGCACAAGGAAAAGCCTATGCTTTGACAGTACCTTTAATAACCAAGGCCGATGGTACTAAATTCGGTAAAACTGAGTCGGGAAATGTATGGTTAGATGCAGATAAAACCTCTCCTTACAAATTCTACCAATATTGGTTGAATACCAGCGATGCCGATGCCGAAAATTATATCAAGATATTTACATTTCTCGAAAAAGAGACCATTGAAAAATTGATCGTCGAGCATCAGGAAGCACCACATTTACGCTTGCTACAAAAGAAAATAGGAGAGGAAGTCACTATAATGACACACGGACAGGAAGCCTATGAAAAAGCTTTGAAAGCTTCACAAATTTTATTTGGAAATTCCACCGCTGATGATTTAAAATCTCTGGATACGCAAACTTTTTTAGATGTTTTTGAAGGGGTGCCAATGGCCAGTATTTCAAAATCCGATCTGGAAGAAGGCTTAGATATCATCGCTGCGCTCAATGAAAAATCCGGTTTTTTAAAATCTAATGGAGAAGTGAGGCGTGCTTTAAAGGAAAATTCTATTGCTGTTAACAAAGAGAAAGTACCAGAAGGCTACCACATCACCCAAGATGATTTGATCGCCGGGCAATATATCTTATTGCAGCGAGGCAAAAAGAAGTACTTTTTGTTGCAGGTTCAATAGAACTTTAAACAAAGCTGCAATCTACACTTCTAATATTATCTAAATTATAAAATGGTGTTTATAGCTTGGTATTTGGAATTTGCCTTCTACGAAAGCAGGAGTTGGAATTTTTTGAACTAATTCACCTCCTTTTTCCTAACCAAATAAATATACACCGGAAAGTGGTCACTATAGCCACCGGTAAAGGTGCTATTGGAAAAACTTCTAAATGGATAGCCTTTATACCTGCCCTTTGAATTGATCAGGTAGTTGGGATTAAAAATATTGGCTTTATAAAAGCGCCAGCTGGTGTAATCTTTGTCTTTCGTAAGTAGCGGAGAGGTCATAAATATCTGATCGAAAAGATTGATATTATCACGATAGCCCAAAGTGCTAAAGCCCCTGTTAAACAAATCTTCCATGGGATTGTATATGCCACCTTCTTTTACTTCACTTTTTTTGCCGGTAGCATGAAGTACTTCTTTTAAACTGGCATTGTTGGGATCATCATTTAAATCGCCCATGCTGATAATTTTTGGCTGATCATACATTTTTTGTAATGAATCAATCATACGTACATTATAGCGGGCAGCCCCCATTCTTAAAGGGCGACTCTTGGCCTCACCACCTCGTCTGGAAGGCCAATGATTGACGATAAAGTGCATCATTTCTCCATCCAATACACCTGAAACTAATAACTGGTCACGAGTATATACGCGGTTTCCGGCATCATAAAGTTTTACATTGTAAGATTTATGAACGGTAGGGCTAAAGAATCTTTTTTGGTAAAGCAAAGCCACGTCTATACCCCTTCTATCGGCTGAGTTGTAATGGATAATGCCGTAGTGATGATCTTTAAGATAATCAGTATTGATCAAATCTTCCAAAACCGCTCTGTTCTCTATTTCACTAACTCCAATGATGGCAGGAGGTGTTTTTGCCTCAGCCGTACCGATATCTGCAATAACTTTGGCCATATTGTTGATTTTTTGCCAATATATTTTACTTCGGTTGGCTTTTATTTCCATGATAGGACTACGCTCGTCTAAAAGATCTGGCTCATCAATGGTGTCAAACAAATTTTCCAAATTGTAAAAAGCAATCGTACGCACGCGGAATTCATCACTTGAAGTATTGGTACTTGCTTTGTTTATATCCGAACTGCTGCAGGAACCAAAAACAAAGAATGTAAATAGGCCAATAATAATCAGGGTTTTGTGAAATGGAATCATCAAAAAAAGATTTAATATTTTCGGTAAAAATACAATAAAATGATGTGAATGTTGAGATTAATTTTTTCTTAATTTTGTTTTCATTTTAGCCACTTTAGCTCAGTTGGTAGAGCAGCTCATTCGTAACGAGCAGGTCGTGGGTTCGAGTCCCATGAGTGGCTCAGATTTATAGTTAAAAGTAAAAGTTAAAAGTAAAAAGTTAGCCTTGAAATTAATTCGGAGTTAAAATAAATATCACAAACTAAACATGTATCTTAATGTCTCTTTATTTCTTATTGGTTCAAGGGGAAAGTCTTATATGTTCTATTTATTTTAAATATTTTTATTACCCGATGATTGAAGTAGAGCCGCAAATTTATCAGGTGTGATAGCATTTGCGACATCAAACTCCCCGATTTTAGTCCTTCGTAATTCTATAAGATGTGCGCCGCTTTCCATGGCTTTTCCAAAATCATGAGCCAGTGAACGGATATAAGTGCCTTTGCTACATTGAATAGTGCAAGCTATATTAGGCATATTAATTTTGTCGATATTGTATGTATGGATATGAACTTCCCGGCTTTTTATGTCAACACTTTCTCCCCGGCGGGCTTTTTCGTATAATCTTTCTCCCTGATGTTTGATAGCCGAAAAAACAGGTGGTTTTTGTTGGATAGTTCCGATAAATTGTTTGGTGGTTTCGAGTATTAGTTCTTTTGTAATATGATCGGTGGGGAAAGTATGATCTATTTTTGTTTCCAAATCGTAGGAAGGAGTGGTAGCACCCAATTTAAAAACAGCTTTGTATGTTTTAGGTTGATTTTGGAATTCAGAAATATTTTTGGTCATTTTCCCGGTACAGACAATTAATAAACCACTTGCCAATGGGTCTAATGTGCCGGCATGACCCACTTTGATCTTTTTTATTCCAAGGTGTTTTTTTAGGTCGTATTTGATTTTTTTAACCGCCTGAAAAGATGTCCATCCGTACGGTTTGTCTATTAATAGCACTTGGCCGTTTAAAAAATCTGCAGCGGTCATCTTATTTCATAAAAAAGTGATAAGTGATAGCAAAAAGCCCGATAAGAATACAGTAGATGGCAAAATAACTCAGTTTACTGCGTTTGACTAATGCAATCATCCATGTACATGCAAATAATCCAGATATAAAAGCGCCTAAAAATCCAACGCCAAGACTGGTGAATCTTTCTGTTTCCTGAAGTAAATTGCCGTCCAAAATGTCTTTGGCCATTTTCCCAAATATCAATGGTACGACCATTAAAAATGAAAAACGTGCTGCTTTTTCCCGGTCTATTCCCAGCAATACAGATGTAGAAATTGTAGCCCCAGACCTTGATATTCCCGGAAGCATGGCTACGGCTTGTGAAATACCAATGATCAAAGCATTTAAGTAAGATACATTTTTATCTGTTTTTTTAGCACGGTCGGCAAAAATGAGTAATACGGCTGTTAGGAGTAACATTATTCCGACAAGAAGCATTCGTCCCGTAAATAGTGTTTCCAAAGCTTCTTCAAAAAATACACCGATCAAAACTGCAGGAATCATTGAAAGGATGATCTTTAAGGAAAAAATAGTTTCCTCATTCCATTTAAATTGAAACAATCCTTTAAATATTTCAACGACATCTTTTCTAAAAACGACTAGGGTACTTAAAGCCGTTGCAAAATGCAAAACAACAGTCATAGTAAGGCTCTGTTCGCCAACAGCTTGTTCTCCCAGAAGTACTTTAGCAATTTCTAAATGGCCGCTGGAGGAAACGGGTAAAAACTCCGTTAGCCCCTGTAAAATTCCAAGGATAAGTGCTTTTAAAATTTCCATAGACTAAGGAGATCAGGCGTTTTTGGGTTTGTAAAGAATGGCCACAATTTCAATGATAAAACCTATTAAAACCAAAGTAGGTGCCAGACGGATACGCTGAAAATTATAAATAGCTTCATTAAAAACTTCCGGGTCATCACTACCACCACCGGCCATTAAAATAAAGCCCACCGCGATAAATATTAAACCCAAGATCATGATCTGGTAATTTCGCTTACCAAATAGAAAATTTGGTTTTTTGTCTTCTGTTTGTTTCTTTTTTTTACTCATTAGTTATGTCGTTTTTTTAGATCCATTCTCCCATGTAAGATTCTGGTTATTTCAATATTTGTCTCATCTATTATTCTATAAAAAATAATGTGTCGGTTTTCTTTATAGCCGTATAAACCCATCAGTATTTCATCATATTCTTTCCCCGAGTTTTGATTATTAGCCAGATAATTGCATTGTTCAATAAGAAAATTATAGTATTTTTCAGCTTGATTCAATGACCATTTTGCAAAAGTATAATTCCAAATTTCATTTAAATCATTAACAGCTTTGTTGGTAAAAAATATCTACCCATTCGATTTTGCCTTTTCTTTTAGCGATTTTAAATTTTCTTTAGGATCAAAGTTTTCGTAAAGACCACTATCAATTCCTTCATGGATGGCATTTTTTAAAGCCTTTACCTTACTTTCTTCATTTTCTAAAAGCCTAAGACCCGCCCTAACCACTTCACTCACATTTTTATAACGTCCGGCAGTAATTTGATTTTGAATAAAATCGTCAAAATAGTTACCTAAAGATATAGAAGTGTTTTTACTCATTGAGATATTTTTTGCGAAGTTACCAAAAATTGGTAAATTATTCAATTTGATGAAAGAAATTAATAATACAACTGATCGGTACGCAAATTTAAGAAGCGTCTTGTAGCAAAATAAGTACTTACCCAACTGATTATAATACCCAAAACAATGACAACCCCAAAAACTACCCCCAGCAACTGCCAATTGTCTAACATATTGATTTCAGGTACTTGTTTTTCGATATATAAACTCACCCCAATCAAAGCAATAATAGCCAATAAAGCACCTAAAATACCCAACTTAATATTATTCCAGATAAAAGGCCGTCGGATAAACTTTTTGGTAGCACCCACCATCTGCATGGTTTTGATGATAAAACGCTTAGAATACACCGAAAGACGTATAGAACTATTGATCAACACCACTGCAATCAATGTCATCAAAGCACTGAAAGCCAGTAACCATATACTGATTCTCTTGATGTTTTTGTTCAATAATTCGATCAAAGGTTTGTCATAAGAAATTTCGTAAACCAGCGAATTTTCTTTTAGCTCATTTTCTATTTTTTGAATGCTATCTGTAGTAACATAGTTTGATTGGAGCTGTATGGCCAACACATCTTTCAGCGGGTTGGTGCCGAGAAACTCCATAAAATCCTGACCGATTTCTTTTTGCATCATAATGGCAGCCTCCTCTTTGGTAGTATAGGTGAGATCTTTGGTATAAGTTTTTTTACGTAGAGATTTTCTAAAATCGGCAATATTATCCTGGTTATCTGTGTTTTTAAGAAAGACATTTAAGGTCATTTGCTCCTTAAAATGCTGTGCCAATTCCTGCGTTTTTAGCACAATGATACCTAATAAGCCCACGAGAAACAACACCAAAGCTATACTTACAATCACCGATAAATAAGAGGAACGAAGCCTTCTTTTTTGATATTTTTCGTTTGTAGAGACCATACCTGTATTAAAGATTAGCGCAAGATAGTATTTTTGAATTCAGCCCCGAAATAAATTAGGGATAAAAATTAAAAAATAAGAATTTGGGGATACAGCTCTCCTATTATACTATTCACTAATAGCTATTCTCTAATATCCGCATCCTGACATAATTCAATCAACACCCCATGGGTATTTTTAGGATGTAAAAAGGCAACCAATTTGTTATCGGCCCCTTTTTTTGGTTTTTCGTTGAGTACGACAAAACCTTCCTCTGTAAGGCGTTTCATTTCAGCTTTGATATCTTTTACCGCAAAGGCAATGTGGTGAATGCCTTCCCCGCGTTTTTCAAGATACTTGGCTATGGGGCTATCGGGTTTGGTGGCTTCTAACAACTCTATTTTATTGGGGCCGACTTTAAAAAAGGAAGTTTTGACTCCTTCGCTTTCTACTTCCTCTTCTTTGTAAGCGGGAGCCCCGAATATTTTGGCGTATACCTCATTGGCTTTTTCCAGGTCATTGACAGCGATGCCTATATGTTCGATTTTTTGCATGATTTGAGAATTGATTGTGTAAAATTAATAAAATTACAAACCTAACAGGATTTCGAATCCTGTTAGGTTTAAATGTTTTTTACGAAATTTGTCCCATATTTTAAATTATGGAAACCAACAGACAAAAGAAAATAGCCGGTGTTATACAAGAGGACATTGCAGATATCATCAGGATATTAATGCGTGAAACCCAGCAGCATGTTTTGGTTAGTGTGACTAAAGTACATATCACCCCCGATCTGGCAGATGCCAAGCTCTATGTGAGTATTTTTCCGGTAGAGCAGCGGGACAAGGTCTTTAATTATATTCAAGAACACAATCACGCCATCCGTCATCAGTTGGCACAGCGCACCAGATACCAGTTACGCCGTGTCCCGGAATTACATTTTAATATTGATGATACTTTGGATTATATTGAAGGTATCGACAATGCCTTAAAAGGAGATACTCCGAATCCTATTGAAAACCCTGAGATTTTACCTAAACGGAAGAAAATGTAAA
>JANTFO010000039.1 GCA_024763365.1 Flavobacteriaceae bacterium | reverse complement strand
TGCTTCATAAAAGAAAAAGTTTTAAAGAGAAAAAAAATACGCAACGCAAAGTAGATGAAATATTAGATAAAATAAGTAAATCGGGATATGATGCTTTGACAAAAGAAGAAAAAGATTTTTTATTCAACCAGAAGGAGGATTAACTTAGATGAAAAAAAAGAAATCCATAGTAGATGGTATCCTGTATTTTATCAACAGTATTTTTGCTTTATTGCTGTTGATAGGTTATGCCATACCATATATAAAACCTCAGACACTCAATAGCCTGTCCGGTTTTAGCTTGTTGACGCCTTTGTTTGTCATGGTTAATCTGGCATTTTTGGCGTATTGGATATTGAGGTTAAAAAGAATATTTCTATTACCTTTAATTGTTTTGCTCATCGGTTTTAATAACATACCTCGTCTCTATAAGCTAAACGCCAAACGCGTAATTCTCACCGACGATATCAAAGTGATGAGCTACAATGTGCGTATGTTTAACAAGTACGACTGGATCAAAAAAGACAGTATCAAAGAAAAGATCAATACCCTGATCGCTGAAAAATCACCAGACATTCTTTGTTTACAGGAATATGCGCCAAATCCAGAATTAGAGGCTATGTTTCCTCATAAATACATAACATACAGCAAAAACAACCACAATTTTGGACATGCTATTTTTTCGCAGTTTCCCATAATTAGAAAAGAAAATTTAGATTTTAAAGACAGCTCAAACAATATTTTGTATGCTGATATTTTGATTGGACGTGACAGTCTGCGTATTTATAATATTCACCTCGAATCATTGCGTATTAAACCACAAATTAATGAGTTAAATGAAGAGACGGCCCTAAAACTAAGTGAGCGCATTAGTAGGGTTTTTAATAAACAGCAAGATCAGGTTTTGACGTTTTTGGATCATCAACAAAAGACAGAAAATAAGGTCATTGTAATGGGCGATTTTAACAATACGGCTTATTCCTGGGTTTATAGACAGTTGTTGAAAGGTAAAAATGATGCTTTTGTAATAGCAGGTAAAGGCTTTGATAAGACCTATGACTACCCTTTTCCTATTCGTATAGATTTTATATTACCCGATGATTCCATAGAGGTTAATCATTTTAAAAGATATCAGAATAAATACTCAGATCATTTTGCGATCATGGCGAGGTTGAGTAAGGCTTCACTCGAATAATATTTATAGCCTCCATTGTTAAAGTTGGCAAAATTAGGATTGCTTTTTATCCAGCCTATTGAAGCATTTTAGTATACCTGTCGCTATTCTTCCCACCTTTCAAAAAACCTTAACAATCTCTTCAAATAAAATCACTTACTTTTGTAATTCTTAATTTTTACAACATGAAACGAGCAAGTCTGAGCTTGACACCCAAAGTGATGATTATTGGCGAGTTCCATGTGACCTATAAAAACATTAAAAATAAACACATGAAATCTACATTACGTTTTTTCTTTCTCACACTTAGTTTTTTCTTTTTTCTTAATACTTCGGCTCAAGAACGTCATTTGACTATTGAAGATGCCGTTTTGGGCTATTACCGTGGCCTATACCCTGAAAACCTGATGATGTTACAATGGGTAGGAGACTCGGATGTCTTTGTGTATAGAGAAGAACAGGACTATATTTTTAAAAATACTGCCAATCAGGAAGTGGCTCAATTCAGTTTTGAGGAATTGAAAAAACAATACCCTGATTTAGCGCGTTTTCCTTATCCAACCTCTTTTACAGAAACCGATTTTATTTTCCAATCGGGTAATGCTTTCTATGTTTATGATTATAAAAATGCACAGGCTAAAAGCAAAATTACTTACCCCGAAAGTAGCGAAAATCATGATTACTGTGTCAAAAATATAGCGGTAGCTTACACCATTGACAACAATCTTTATGTTGCTGATACGGAAAATGAAAAACGTACAGTAACAGATTTTGAGGATAAAAATATCGTTTCAGGGCAAACTATCCACCGTTCTGAATTTGGCATTTCAAAGGGGACTTTCTGGTCACCCAAAGGTAATTATCTGGCTTTCTATCAAAAAGACGAAACCCATGTAACCGATTATCCTTTGGTAGATATTACTACCTATCCTGCTAGTCTTAAGAACATCAAATATCCCATGGCAGGGCAGGGAAGCGAACAGGCAAAGATCGGTATATACAACATGAAATCAGGTACTACAAGCTACCTGAATATTGACACCTCAGACGAACATTACCTGACCAATCTATCCTGGTCACCAGACGAAAAATATATCTTATTAGCCGAAGTTAACAGAGCGCAAAACCATATGTGGTTTAATTATTATGATGTCAAAACAGGTAATAAAGTCAAAACGATTTTTGAAGAAAAAAACGATCGCTGGGTAGAACCGGAAACACCGGCATTGTTCGTGCCAAATTCAAATACGGAATTCTTATGGCTCAGTGAGCGTGATGGTTTTATGAATGTATATCAATATGATCTTTTTTCAAATAGCTCTAAACAAATTACTGATTTTCCATTTGTGGTGACAGAGATCTTAGGTTTTGGCCCTAAAGCTAAATATTTGTATGTACAGGCTACAGGAAATGACCCTAAAGGACAACAAGTTTACAAAGTAAAAATGTCCAATGGCAAATGGGAGCCAGTAACTTCCCAAAAAGGAACCCACATGGCGCAGTTGAGCCACAAGGGTGACTATATCCTGGACAATTTTATGAGTTTTGATGTCCCCAGAAGTGTTAATTTATTTTCCACAGAAAAGCCTGCAGAAAAGACGAATTTGTTAAAAGCCAACAACCCGATGATGGGTGTGCATCATGGTACAACAGAGTTTGTAAAACTCACAGCAGTTGATGGGACTCCTTTGGAAGCGCGTATCATTAAACCCGCTGATTTTGACCAAGCTAAAAAATATCCGGTTTTGATTTATGTTTACGGAGGTCCGCATGCACAGTTGGTAACCGATACTTTTTTGGGAGGTGCTTCTTTTTGGATGCATTATATGGCTGCCGAAGAAGATTATATTGTGTTTACTTTAGACAACAGAGGTTCGGCCAATCGTGGTTTTGAATTTGAGAGTGTGATACACCATGAGCAGGGCAAAGTGGCCATGGAAGACCAAATGACAGGGGTAAATTATTTACGATCATTGCCTTATGTGGATACCGACAGAATGGCTATTCACGGTTGGTCTTACGGTGGTTTTATGACAATTTCCATGATGCTGCACCATCCGGATATATTTAAAGTGGGTGTGGCTGGTGGTCCGGTTACTGACTGGAAGTACTATGAGGTGATGTACGGCGAACGTTATATGGACACGCCTCAGGAAAATCCAGAAGGTTATAACAGCACTCGTTTACATAATTACATCAAAAACCTGAAAGGTGACTTACTCATTATTCATGGTAGCATTGATAATGTGGTAGTACCTCAGCATAGTATGACCTTACTAAAAGAAGCGGTAGATAGCAAGGTGCAGGTAGATTTCTTTACCTATCCTATGCATGAGCACAATGTACGTGGTTATGACCGGATTCATTTGATGGAGAAGGTATTGGGTTATATAATTGATAAAAATAAATAGAGTTGAATTCCAAATCTAAAATCGTAAATAGTTATGTTGCAAGCCATTAATTGGAATCCTTCCCCGGTATTATTCACTTTGGGCCCTATTGAAATCAGGTATTATAGCTTGATGTTTGTCATTGCTTTCTTGATCGGTATATATTTAGAAAAGAAAGTCTATAATAATGATGGTGTATCGGTCGAAAAAGTCGATGCACTTTTTATCTATACGGCTATAGCAACCTTGATAGGAGCGCGCTTGGGGGAAGTATTTTTCTATAGTTGGGATTACTATCAGGATCATATATTAGAGATTTTCTTGCCAGTAAAATTTAACCCATTCAGGTTTACAGGATTTAGGGGATTAGCCAGTCATGGAGCTGCGATAGGGGTCATCCTCGCAATGTTCTTATTCAAGAAAAAACAGTTGCCTAAGAAATCTGTTTTGTGGATTTTGGATAGAGTAGTTTTGGCCATCCCTATTGGAGGAGCTTTGGTTAGAATAGGAAATCTGATGAATTCCGAAATAGTTGGAAAATATACCGGAACTGATTATGGCTTTATTTTTCAAAGATTAGGAGATACCTTGCCACGTCACCCAAGTCAGTTGTACGAAGCCGGAGCCTATGTATTACTATTTGTAGTGTTGTGGTATGTTTATTGGAAAACCAATAAAAAAGTGAAAGAAGGTTACCTCTTTGGCTTATTTATGGTTTTACTTTGGACGATTCGATTCTTTATAGAATTCTTTAAAGAAGCCCAATTGGAAGAACGTGCCACCTGGGCGCTAAACACCGGACAATGGTTGAGTATTCCTATGGTATTGATTGGGTTTTATTTTATGTTTAGGAAACAAAAGGTAAAAACCTAACGTGGACAAGCCACAAATCTCAATTTCCATCCCGAAACATCGGGACCAAATCTCAAATAAATTCCGAATTTCCATCCCGAAACTTCGGGATTAAACACAAAATTCTTGAAAAAAAAACAAGAATATCATTAGTAAGATACTTAAAAAGTATTTTTATATGATTATTCCTTTTTATGATTATGACTTGACAATAATTTCAAAAAGACACTTACAAGCATAAGTAAGCTTGAAGTGATTGTCAAAGCCCATCCTACATTCATTTTGTCAGCTAGGACTCCTAATAATAATGATAGCATGACTGTGATGATAGTTTTCCATAAGGATTGCAAAGAAATAACAGAAGTTAGTATTTCATTGGGTACATGTTCTGCCAATAAACCTGTTAGTATGGGTTTCCTGATATTTTCAACGATGTAAATACCGGTAAAGGCTAAAAGAGCGGCCAACCACCACGTTGTTAAATAAAAAACGCCTGCCAGAATACCAAAACCAAAACCATATATCAAACTGATAAACGGGGTGTCATATTTCGTTTGTTGGTCAATTTTTGAGGCACGTTTAGAAGCTTGTGCTGTAAACATAAAAATGATAAAGTATAGAATCCCTATAAAAAGTCCGTTTTTCTTTTCTGCATCATAAGAGTTTAAAAATGGAAGTATCATGACGACATGGAGCATTACAGGTTGTATATAATCTTTACCTGCTTTTTGAAAAGCGGTGTGAATAGCTGATGTATTGACAATACCCAGCACTTTGATGTTTTTGACATTGGATAGAAAAAATTGTAGGGTATCTTTAAAAGTTGGTTTTTTCTTTTGAACTGTGCTAATTCGAACTTTATTTAATTCTTTTGGGTAAGAAAGTATTAGAAAGAAATTGATCAAATAAGGTATAACAGAAAGCAGAAATACATTTTTATACGCACCGAAATAAAGCACGATCACTCCGGCTATTAATGCCGAAATAGCTGAACCCTTTTGAGAACAAGACCGGGTATGACCATAATAATTTGTTTTGTGTTCATACAGCTCATTGATTTTTAAATAATCCATGATCATCCCTTTATGAGTGCCGGATCTAAAGGCATCGGCAATACCATACAAAATAAAGGCCATGAGAAACAGGCTAAAACTTTGTGCCAAATAAAAGATCAAAAAAGAAAAGATGTAAAAAACAAAAGAGCCGGCTAGTGAACTTTTCCTACCATAGGTGTCGGCAAAAATACCCGAAGGTATTTCAGCAATATTGATCAAAATTTCTCTTAGTGCATATAAAATACCTATTTCTGTATAAGAAAGTCCTTTTTCTAACAAAAAAAGTAGCAAGAAAGCATCAAAAAATCGCAGGTTCTTTAAAAACCCGTAACTACAAAACTTATAGTATTGACTATTTTTAGGAAACAAAACTTTTGGTATTGTACAAAATTAAAAAAAGGCTACCCATAATGAGTAGCCTTTTAAAAAAATCCAAATAAAAATTAAAAATTAAACCTCAAACCGGTCATTACCTGCCATCTTGATAATAAGCTGGCATTATTAGTAAAGGTTTCTTCGGTGTTCGGATTAAAAGAATAGGTAGGGTTGCCACTACCGTCTACACCTACGCCTATCGGTTGTAAAATATTGGGTTGTTGAACAATACCCCAATCGGAATTAAGTAAATTTCCTAGATTTAATATATCAAAACTCAATTCAATACTATTAGTGTCGCTTAGTTTATAACCTTGTACCAATTTCATATCCCAACGACCTCTCCAAGGCGAAATAGCACCATAGCGTTCCATGTTTTCACCTCGATGTGTGTTTAAATAATCATCTTGTTGTATAAACGATTCTAAAGCTGCTCTTTGATCAGAGGCTGAATATATACTGGTGTCAAAATTCATTTGATTGATATCATCAGCTGTAGGGATATAGATTAAGTCGTTTAAACCAGACCCATCTCCATTTATATCACCCCCATAAGTATAATTGAATCTTGCCCCTTGTGCGTAGTCAAAAATAGTAGAAACATCCGTGTACCATTTATCTGCCGCATAATTGAATTTTTTACTGATCACGCCAACCACACGGTGTTTGTCACCGTATTTTGAATAAGATAAAACATCATCATTAACATTGCCATAAGCCGGGTTGAAAACAAATGCGTCACCGGTAATTTCAGCTTCTATTGAGTTGACATCTTTGGCTTCCATATAGTTATATGCTAAGCTGGTAAACAAACCATTGTCAAAACGCTTTTGTAATTTACCAGATATGTTATATTGATATCCTTTATCTGAGTTAGTCAATACAAAGGCACCTGCACCATTGGGGCCAAAGTCTCCAGCAGTATATATTGGTCGATTATCAACTCCAAGTAAAGTTCCTGTCGGATTTTTTAAAGACCAATTCTGGACATGTGCTGATTTAATATCATCCGTAAATGAGGCATCTAAGCTAAATATATATCCATCTAAGAATTTTGTATCGATTCCCAAACTGCTTTTCCAAACTCTGGGCCATTCAAAATCAGGGTCAATAACTTCATAGAACCAGAAATTTGGAGCTCCATTTTGATTACCTATCCATACAAAGGGGAACCTACCGGTAAATACACCCGTACCACCACGCACTTGTAGGCTATTGTCATTATATACATCCCAGTTAAACCCAAGCCTAGGAGAGAAAATGGTCTTTGCTGTAGGCATTTGCGTAGAATCAAAATAGTATGTATCTCCTGTTTCCGGATCAAAGTAAGGTATACTAGGGTCATAGCAACATTGTGTGTCTATAAAATCCTGAGCTAACTCTGAGGAGTTGAAATAGAAAGGCTTGTCAAATCTAACCCCAAAAGTTAATTTAAAATTATCTTCTACATTCATCTCATCTTGTAAATAAAAGGCACCTTGACCTACATTGATATGATAATAGTTCCAGCCTCCTACAACCCCTTCTCCAGTAGCATTAAATGAAGCTGCAGCGGCAGTGGCTGCAGCAAGTTGAGATTCAATATCTCCGTCATTATTTGGGTCATCTCCATTGTTAGCATCGGCTAAAAAATCTGCAACACTTCCATAGGAAGGAAAGAATACACCTGCAGCACCCAAAGAACCTAGATTGAAAGAATTTCCAAATAAGAATTTTTCAAAAGAAAAACCAACGGTAAAATGGTGAGCTCCTTTTGTAACAGATAAATTGTTAGATGCTTGAAGTACTTTTTGATCTAATTTATTATGTATTGAAAAAGGTTCATGACCTGCAATTATATAGTTAGCTCCTTGTCCGTTTTGAATGGTAATACTCGGTGCAGGAACTGACTTAGGATTTCTAAAATCATCGAAGTGAGAATAACCTATTTGTAATTTATTAGAAATACCATCTCCGAGATTAGAATTTAATTCTGCAAGAAATGAATTGATGTTGTTATTCATTTGATAACCTGCATTTTCAAATTGTAAGATAGATGGACCGGGACCTCTAAAACCAAGAGCAGTAGGGTGAGCCGGTTTTTCTTTAGAAGCTTGTAAGCCGTTGTAAATTAAAGCCAACCGGTGGTTTTTACTTAAGTTGAAATCTAATTTGGCGATCCATTTCCAGGATTCTGTCAGATGAGTAAACCCGGTATATGCGCCCGGATCATAACCCAGATTCAACAGGGCATTTTGGACGGCGACCATATCGGATTCAAGTACGCTAGATTCGTTCATTTCTTGAGTGGCATCTCCATTATTTGGAACCCAATCTGAACCGGCATCTATACGATTTTCTCTTTCTAAATTGGCAAAAAAGAATACCTTGTCTTTAATAATCGGTCCCCCGACACTAAAACCGGCTTGGTAATGACTTAATTCCGGGACAAAAATATTCTCTCCCATAATTTTACTACCGGTCATATCTTGGTTTCTGTAATAACCAAATACCGATCCGTGTAATTCGTTAGTTCCACTTTTGGTTACAGCATTGACAGAAGCTCCTGTAAATCCTGAAAGGCTTACATCATAAGGGGCTTGTGAAACTTGTATTTGTTCGATGGCATCTAAAGAAATGGGCTGTGCATCGGTTTGTCCACCCGGCGTGGCTGCATCTAAGCCAAAGGGATTGTTAAAGATAGATCCGTCTAAAGAGAAGTTGTTGTATTGGTCATTTCGCCCTCCAAATGATCCACCACTAGAAGCAGGGTCTAATCTGGTAAAATCTGCTTGAGAACGTGAAATAGTTGGTAAGCTTGTTAATTCTCTTGAGCCAACGTTTGTATCTGCTCCGGTACGGTCACTACTAAAGGTATTGTCTTTACCAATTGTAATCACGACTTCATCGAGTTCGGTACTCTCAGAAACCATCTGTACATCAATATTGGTAGTTTTTCCCAATTCTAAATAGATGTCGGTATATTCTAAAGTTTTATAACCAACATAACTAAAGGTCACGGTATAGGGACCACCTACACGTAAATTGGTAAGAATGTAGTTCCCATTTTCCTGACTAACAGCTCCTGAAACCGTACCTGTAGGAAGGTGATTTGCAGTAACTGTGGCGCCAAATAATGGGCCAACATCATCAGAAACTACTCCTTTAATTGATGAGGTAGTGACTTGAGCAAAAGCTATACTCGTTATTAATAAAAGTAAATAGAAAATAATTTTTTTCATTTTTGAAGTATATTTTAAATTAATGATAAACAAAAATAAGCATGTAATAAGTTCCCTAATATTAAGTTTTAAGTTTAGGTTAATTTTTTTTCAATAATTGTTAATAACTTTAGATTAATAAAGTTATAATTAACTACAAATAAAAAATGTTTATACTAAAGGGAATAAATATTTAGGCTAAAGATTGTGTAAGAAAAATTTCAAAGATTAAGTCAAAAAACGTAGGCATAACCTAAGTTATGATGAGGCTTTTTGGTGATAATATTTGGAATTTTTATAGTAAGATTAGACTAAATATTTGTTACTTTTGGTATTATTTGCAATAATTGAGATAAAAGTGACTATCTATTCTCTAATCACTTAGAAGCTAATCTCAAAATTTACTTCATAGATATGATTGTCTTCTTCTTTGGAAATGTTGTATTCGTAGTCGGCGATTAGCCTTAAGTAATCATTCATTTTGTAGGTTATGCCACCTATATATCTTTGAATATCAGCAAATTGTTTTTTGTCAACTTCAAAGGAATCATAGCGACCCCAAAGTGCCCAGGGGCTTTTCCCAAACTTATATTCACCAAAATAACTCATTCCTTGGTTTTTTAAAGAAACAGTAGGGTCAGCTTCATCAATATATTTGGCTCTGAAGTCACCTACTCCACTATGAGCTTGTGCAATGAAAGTTAATTGTTCTCCGGAATAAGTTACAAAACCGTGTATTTGTTTCAAATCAGGATTATTTTCAGCATTGGCTTTGCCATATATAAAAGAGCTGCTCACTTGTATTTGAGGTAATGAATTAGCAAATGGTCGAACAGATATTCTACCTTCTACCAATTTATTTTTGTTTTTTTCAGCACCGGAATAACCGCCCCCATTGTATAAACCAAATGAATAACTCAGGTATTTACCGGGCATGGCTGTATTGGTTTTCTTGAGAAAGTCGGTATCCATTTTAGGGCCAATATTCCCCCCAATCATAAATCCGAAATCTGCGGAATTGATAATTTTATTTCGTTCAATAAACATATTGTCTTGTACGCGATAGGTATTGATCTTTTGTTCGTAATCCAGCCAGGGGGTATGAACCATACCCACTTCCAAAAAAGTGCCTGTGAAAAGTTCACTCTCAATTTTAGGTTTTACTTTAAGGTAGAGATATTTAAGGCGAGTTTCAATATTTCCGGCATCATCTCCTTCAGTATCAAGTGTTAAGTCCATGGTATAGCGGACAGAAAATACTTCATTCAAATCTTTTTTAAGGGTAAAATAACTACGTTTTAAGAGAAACTGATTTTCTTCGATGGTCTCTTCTGGAGTATTTTCATCAGCATGAATCTGTTCTACCCCATTTCTATAGGCAATAAACCAATTGCCTGACATTTCAACGATATTTCCAATTTGGATCCCTTTTTCTTTTTCTTGAGCAAAAAGAAAGGTAAAAGGAATCAATAGGCTAATTAATACAATTGTAACTTTCACTTAATATGAGGTTGGAAATTAAAAAAATTAAAGTATGGACAGTATGTTTTCTGCCGGCCTGCCTAAAACTGCTTTTTCACCATTGATTACTACTGGTCTCTCTATTAATTTAGGATTGTCAGCCATAGCTTTTATAATTTCTTTATTAGAAAGGTCTTTGCCTTTGAAATTTTCTTTCCATATAGCTTCTTTGGTTCGAACCAGATCCATTGGTTGGATTCCCATTTTTCTAATAGTTTTTGTCAATTCATTTTCGGAAGGTGGCGAATCTAAATATTTAATAATTTCAAAATTTATTTTTGTTGCTTCTAATACAGCCAAGCCTTCACGACTTTTTCTGCAACGGGGGTTATGCCAAATTTGTATCATTTTTAATGTGTTAATGTGTTAATGTGTTGATGGTTGAGTTGATGTGTTTGTAATTTATTGTTTAAAAATACAGGTAATAATTTGCTAAACCAACATTCTTTCGCAGACAACCAACGACCATCGACTACTGACCACTATCACTCACAATCACCCATTCCCCTTTATTGATAAGCGGTATAGCTTGTTTATATTTCACATCTTTACTAGCTCCGGTGGTCACATTTTGAATGGTTACACGTTCGTTTCTGCCAATTTTACGCTCTGTACGTACAATGGTTTCTGTAACATGCTGCTCTTGCGTTTGATTGGTTTGCATAGCCTCATTATTGAACTCTGCCTTACTGAGATTTACCTTTTCACGCTTACGCTCACGTGCTTGTTGTACTTGCTCTGTACTCTGATTAGGTAAGGCACCTTTGAATAAGAATGAAACTACTTCTTTGTTGGTTTGGTCAACCATATCTTTAAAGAGTTCAAAAGCCTCAAATTTATATATGAGTAAAGGATCTTTCTGTTCGTAAGTGGCATTTTGCACATAGGTTTTCAACTCGTCCATTTTACGCAGGTGCTCTTTCCAGTTGTCATCTATAATGGCTAAGGTAATGTTCTTTTCAAAATCAGAAATGAGTTGTTGTCCTGCTGTTTCATAAGCTAGTTTGAGATTGGTGATAACATTTAAAGTTTTGACACCATCTGTAAAGGGTACTGAGATGTTTGTATATTTATCACCTTCTTTTTCGAAAACATTTTTAATGACCGGATAGGCTATTTCAGAATTTCTGGCAATCTTATCCTGATAATGTTTTTGAACTTTTTCAAATACTTGCTGGGTGATCTCATGTTCATTCATTTCTTTGAAATCCTCCTCATTGATTGGGGAAGAAGTAGAGGAAAATTTGATCAATTCCAAATTGAAATTTTCAAAATCCTCTTTGGCTTTAAACTCATGAACAATAGATTCACAGGTATCAAATATCATGTTGGAAATATCCACCTGAAGTCGTTCACCGTCCAGTGCGTGTCGACGTCTTTTATAAATCACCTCACGCTGAGCATTCATGATATCGTCGTATTCTAATAGCCGCTTACGAATACCGAAGTTGTTTTCTTCTACTTTTTTTTGCGCACGCTCTATGGATTTTGAGATCATATTGTGCTGGATTACATCTCCGTCTTTTAATCCCATTCTGTCCATAAGCTTGGCTATTCGTTCTGAACCAAATAGTCGCATCAAATTGTCATCCAGCGCTACAAAGAATTGCGAAGTACCGGGATCTCCCTGACGTCCTGCACGGCCTCGTAACTGGCGGTCAACCCGCCTTGAATCATGACGTTCGGTACCTACTATGGCCAATCCGCCGGCTTCTTTTACTTCGTCTGTAAGTTTGATATCCGTACCACGCCCTGCCATATTGGTGGCAATGGTAACTACCCCCGGTTTTCCGGCCTCTGCTACAATATCTGCTTCTTTTTTGTGTAACTTGGCATTGAGGACGTTGTGTTTTATGTGTCTAATATTCAACATCCTACTGAGTAATTCGGAAATTTCTACAGAAGTTGTCCCAACCAATACCGGACGATTTTGTTTGACTAAACTTTCTATTTCGTCAATAACGGCATTATATTTTTCACGTTTGGTTTTGTAGACTTTGTCATTTCGGTCATCACGAGCCAATGGTTTATTGGTAGGTATTTCAATAACATCCAACTTATAGATTTCCCAAAACTCGCCGGCTTCTGTGATGGCTGTACCGGTCATACCGGCTAACTTACGGTACATCCTGAAGTAGTTCTGTAAAGTAATGGTCGCATAGGTTTGGGTGGCGTCCTCAATCTTTACATTTTCTTTAGCTTCTATTGCCTGGTGTAAGCCATCAGAATAACGGCGCCCATCCATAATACGCCCTGTTTGTTCATCGACTATAAGAATTTTATCGTCCATGATAACGTACTCCACATCTTTTTCAAACAAGGTATATGCTTTCAACAATTGATTCATAGTGTGAATACGCTCACTTTTCATAGAGAAATCACGGTAAACTTTTTCACGTTGTTTGAGTTTTTCTTCCTGATCAACATCACTTTTTTCTATGCGGCTGATCTCCATACTGATATCCGGTAATACAAAGAAGTCCTTGTCATCTGTTTTACCGGATAATGTTTCGATTCCTTTATCGGTGAGTTCTATGGAATTGTTTTTCTCATCGATGACAAAATACAGATCTTTGTCTACTTTGGGCATTTCCCTATTGTTATCCTGCATGTAAAAACTCTCAGTCTTCTGCAAGAGTTGCTTAACTCCTTCCTGTGTGAGGAATTTGATAAGGGCTTTATTCTTTGGTAAACCTCTGTAAACTCTTAATAATAGAAAACCACCTTCTTCTGTGTTCCCTTCAGAAATCAATTTTTTAGCATCTGCTAAAACACTTGTCAAATAATGGCTTTGGGCGCTTACTAAGCTTTCGATTTTGGGTTTTAATTCGTTAAATTCATGACGGTCACCTTGTGGAATAGCCCCAGAAATGATTAAAGGGGTACGTGCATCATCGATTAAAACGGAGTCTACCTCATCCACAATGGTGTAGTTATGTTCACGTTGCACTAAATCAGTAATACTGTGCGCCATATTATCACGGAGGTAGTCAAAGCCAAATTCGTTATTGGTTCCATAGGTAATATCGGAGTTGTAGGCTTTTCTACGGGCAGCTGAATTAGGTTTGTGGTGGTCAATACAATCCACGCTTAAGCCATGGAATTCAAAGAGTGGTCCCATCCATGCGGCATCACGTTTGGCCAAGTAATCGTTGACGGTTACAACATGTACACCTTTACCCGGTAGTGCGTTTAAATATATGGGGAGGGTAGCTACTAATGTTTTACCTTCTCCTGTCATCATTTCGGCAATTTTTCCTTGGTGTAAAACCGATCCACCGATGAGCTGAACATCATAATGGATCATATCCCAAGTAATGGGTTTCCCCATAGCGTCCCATGAATTGCTCCATACAGCTTTGTCATCATCGAGATTTACATAAGTTTTTAAGGAAGAGAGTTCACGGTCAAAAGGGGTTGCGGTCACTTCTATTTCGGTATTGTTGAAAAATCGTGCGGCTGTTTCTTTCATCACAGCGAAAGCTTCCGCCTGAATTTCCATCAATACTTCTTCTGTTTTTTCATATGACTTGTCTTTCAAAGAGTCAATTTGATCGTATAAACCTTCTTTTTCATCAATGCCCACTTGTTCTATTTTCTCCTGAAGTGCGGTGATCTCTTTTTCAAATTCTTGTCTTGCAGCATGAATTTTTTCCTTAAATTCTACTGTTTTAAGACGTAATTCATCATTTGACAAAGATTTTATGTTTTCCTCAAACTTGTGTACTTCTTCTACGATGGGTTGTAGTAATTTAAGATCTTTTTTCTTTTTATCACCTACGAATGTTTTTAAAACGCTATCTAATATTTTCATTTTATGAATCTATATGATTTTCCTTTTTGGGATGTTATCGATTGTCAAAAGTACCCAATTTTTTTCTAGTATTTCAATAGATATGATCAAGAAAAAGTTAATGTACTTATATGTGATTTTATAATTTAATAATTATCAATAAAAAAAGCCTCCGAAGAGACTTTTTTATGTTTGTGTTAGTGTTACTTTTAGTATTCATCCTCATTCCAAAGGTAATCTTCTTTGGTAGGATAATCCGGCCATATCTCTAAGATAGAATCAAATACTTCCTCTTCATCGTCCTCAATGTCTTGTAAATTTTCAACTACTTCAAGAGGGGCGCCAGTTCGGATGGCATAATCTATTAATTCATCTTTTGTCGCCGGCCATGGTGCATCTGCTAAATAAGATGCTAATTCTAGTGTCCAATACATAGTAATTATTGTGTATTAAATTTTCTGCAAAAGTAATTTTTTTACTAAAAAAGTCAAGTCTTTTATAAAAAAAATTGTTTTTTGTTATAATAAAGAACTTAAACGATTGAAAGACAGAATGATAGAGTCATTAAGGTTTCCATTTTATCTCATCAACCTGCAGCATTTTAGTCAATTTCCGTGCCAACACAAACAAATAGTCAGATAGTCGATTGAGATACATAATGATAGCTTCCTCAACGGGCTCTTCATGAGTCAGGTGTACCACGCGCCTTTCAGCGCGCCTACACACATTACGGGCTATATGACAATGTGACACGATGGCATGTCCGCCGGGTAGAATGAAGTGTGTCATGGGGGCCAATTCTTTATCAAAACTGTCAATCATATTTTCTAAGAATGAAATCTGATCTTTACCAATCTCAAAAGAAACCTGTGTCTTTTTTTTAGAAAGCAATTTTTCTTTTGCCGGTGGTGTAGCCAATATACTCCCTACGACAAATAGTTCATTTTGAATTTTGAGCAGTTGATTTTTTATGGCTGAATCCTCAATCAAGTCTCTAAGTAGGCCTAAGTAGGAGTTTAGTTCATCTACATTACCATAAGCTTCTACCCTGATGTTATCTTTGGATACTTTTTGTCCGCCGAATAGGGAAGTCAAACCGCCGTCGCCTTTTTTGGTATATATTTTCATGTGTTTTGTCTTTTGTCTTTAGTCGTTAGTCTTTGGTCTTTAATTATTTTTTCCTGTCTCCTGTCTCCTGTCTCTTATCTCATGTCTCACGTCTCTTGTCTCTCGTCTAATATCAAATAATAAAATGTTGTTTGACCTGCCCTTTTCTATAAAAGACCAATCCATAGTGGAACAGGTCAATACTCACATGGATTTGCTCATCTTGAGTGATTTTTTCCCAGGCCATTTCCATTTCTGTATTCCAATGTATGTCGTCAAAGATAAACAAAGTATGGTCTTCAGCCGAATGTTTACATATCTCAAAATAGTTTAGTGTAGCATCTAATTGATGATTGCCATCAAATAGGACCAAGTCGTATTTGTTTTTATGACAAATTACGGGCAAAACATTTTCAAAAGTATCATTGATAATCTTGACCGGAATTTGAAATTTAGTTAAGTACTCGTTTGCTTTTTGGGCAGTCTCAGGGCAAGCTTCGATACTGGTAATTTTTGCATTCGGAGAGGCTTTGTATAAACATAGCGTACTCATACCTAGAGAAGTACCTAATTCCAATATGTTTTTGGGTTGAAAATAATTTGTGATTTTCAAAAGTAATTTTGCTTTTTTCGGACTGATGCCGGCTATCTTGGCTATTTTGTCTATACTTCTTTTGGCCTCTTTAAAAACTTTAGAACCAGCTCCGTAGTCTGTTACTTCAATTTGGCTTTTATCTTTGAGTAAGGTTGTTCTATACGATACATATTTATTGAATAATTCATTATCTAATTTTGGCTCCAGTGCTTTTGTAATGAAATTGTATACAAAAGGGGAGTGGATGCTGTATTTGGTTTTGGCTTTGCGTTTGTATTTTAGATATGATAGAAAGGTGTGCCACATATTGCTGTATTGTGGGGCAAAAGTACTTTGAAAAATTGAGATTTAAATACTTGGTTGATTAACAAAATAAATATGGAATTAATTAACATATAATTAAGCACTCTTACGCTTATTATCTAATATTTTTATCATAATATAGTATACGATAACACTGGAAATAATACCGGTAATTATGCCCCCTAAAAATAAGGAGAGAAATACATCATATCCTGCTTTGAATATGGTTGAAACAAAGTATATATCAATATTATCTGTTATTCTAAATGAGGGGTTTACGCCTAAAATTTTTCTACCTAACCAATAATTAAAAGCAAAAATAAAAGCGCCGGTAGCCAAATTTGTATTAAAAACACTTACCATGGCTGCTTTTTTGTTAAATTTTAAAAGCCCGGCTATACTCAATGAAACGATCATTTGAAAACCTGGTATGGGCAACATACCAATGAATGAACCTAAAGCAAAACCTTTGGCTATAACTTTCGGTTTGTCTTCTATCTTAAATACTGATTTTAGGATTTGAAAGGGGCTTTTCATTGTGATATTGTTAACTAAGCATCTTTTTTAAGTTTACAAAAGAATTAAACAAGCTATTTTGAATAATTGGGTCTCTGATGAATCTTGGTATGCTGGATTTGGAAAAAGAAAGAATTGATAATTTTACTTCGGTTTGTCCACCGCGAATAGAATTCAATTCCCACTTACCATAATAAAACCTTTGCCTTTTGACATGCATCAACGGACGGATATAATCCGGTAGTGCTGACATGAGAATTACGGCGTGATGGTCCGCTCTTATCAAAATATTTTTTACTACAAGATCCTGTTGTGATAAAGGGTAGGGTATATCATACAAAGTGTGCGTGATCCATATGTTTTGATACTGTTCTAGTAATTTTGCTTGTTTAACCGTATGATTCCAACTGATTATCTTATCAGGTTGTTTTAAGTTTAATAAGATTTTATCTAAATCACTTTTTACTATAAAATTCAATGAAATTTCCCTTGTTTTTAAAGTGTCTTCAAATGCCAGCCATCTGCTTTTTATGGTAATTCCATCATCTTTTTTTATCGTTTTCCAAACAGTTGTGGTGGCTAATTTTGTAATTTGTCTAATATCATCTGAGGAATACACAGCGTTTTTTTGAGCGTATATTACGCCTTTAAAAAAAATGAAATGTAGCAAATAAAGCGCTATAAGAACTTTTATATTCATGGGGTAAATTATATATAGTTTTTTGACTTTTTAAAAAATTGAACTGCTTCATCTATTGCG
>JANTFO010000038.1 GCA_024763365.1 Flavobacteriaceae bacterium | reverse complement strand
GGCGCATCTATCATTACCTTAGGGCATGCGTCTATGGCAGTATCTGACTTGCAAATTGGGATGGATCTACGATTTGTCTTTTATCTTGGTTTGTTGTTGATAATTGTGGGTACTGGATTGTTTAAACCAAATATGTCTTCTATTGTAGGAAAAATGTATCCGCCACAAAGTGAAAAAAAAGATGGTGCCTATACTATTTTTTATATGGGTGTTAATGCTGGCGCTTTTATTGGAACACTTCTTGTCGGTTGGATAGGTGAAACTTTTAGTTGGACTTGGGGTTTTGGTTTGGCTGGTATTTTTATGCTCTTTGGTATGTTGCAATTCTATTTTGCACGTTCTGTATTTGGCAAAGAAGCCTCCACTCCTAAACCAAAAGAGATTAATCTGACTCCCGAAGAAATTAAACGAAATGTTCCCTTTACGCAATTTGATAAAATACTTGCTATTTTGGGTGGTTTAATGGGCATCACTTGGATTATCGAAGGAATCACTTCTGTCGTCACAAGAGGATATCATTTTCTACCCGAAACCTTTATGGGATATGAGCTATCAGTAGGTCTTGTTTTATTTCTATTATCCTTAGTAATCTTTATTTTTTTAGGAATTTCTAGATTAAAAAGATTTGAACCAGTAGAAAAGGACCGTCTAAAGGTAGTTTTTCTCATTGCTTTTTTTGTCATTTTCTTTTGGGCAAGTTTTGAGCAAGCGGGGACCACGATGAATATCTTTGCTAAAGATTATACCAATCGAATACTAACAGGTCATTGGGGTTTATTTTATAAAATCATTGATTTTATGCTCTCCATAGCACCAATGCTCGTATTAACCTGGGTCATTGTTAAGTTAGGTAAAGCCATCATCAAAAAGTATCCACTGACTATTTTATTTACATCTATTAGTTTTCTCATTATTTGGGGATTGGTTGTTTATAGAGTTTATGGAAAGCTAACTAATACTTCAGCAATTGTAGACACTTCATGGTTTCAAATATTAAATCCCTTTTTTATTATAGCACTTGCGCCTTTATATTCGAGATTTTGGGAAAAATACAAATTTTCGGGTCCTCAAAAATTCTTTGGAGGCTTAACCCTACTCGCAGCCGGTTTTGGAATGTTGGCTATTGGTTCTATGGCGATACCTGCCGGAGCAAAAACAGCTTCAGTTAGCATGATTTGGTTGCTCTTAGCCTATTTTTTGCATACCATGGGCGAATTGGCCATTTCACCAGTGGGCTTATCTTATGTCAGTAAACTAGCTCCGGCTAGAATGCTTGGTTTTATGTTCGGTATTTGGTATGTGTTCACAGGATTAGCAGGAAAATTAGCAGGGGTTTTTGCAGAATATTCAGATAGAATAGCAGAGAAAGTAGGGTTTTCAGGTTTTTTCTTAATCTTTACCATTATACCATTTATCGCAGGTTTAGTGATGTTGAGTCTTAATAAACCTATTAAACGTATGATGCACGGTATTGATAAATAGCCATTATAAGTAATAATTGTTACAAATATTTTTTATAGAATTTGCAAATGTTTGTTACTTTTGGCACATACTTTGCAAAGTTTAATCGAATCAAACTTAATACACATGAAAAAAATTAAAATTTTAAGTATACTGTTCTTAATATTTTTGAGTGCACCCATCTTACAAGCACAGGAAATTAACTGGATGACCTTTGAAGAAGCGGTTGCTGCCCAAAAGGTAAAACCCAAAAAAATATTTATGGATGCGTACACAAAGTGGTGCGGCCCCTGTAAGATGCTTGATAAAAAGACCTTCCATAATGCAGATGTTGTAAAATATATCAACGAACACTATTATGCTGTAAAGTTTAACGCTGAGGGAAATGAAGCTGTTAAATTTAATGGTAAGACTTTTACTAATCCCAGATATAATCCTGCTAAAGCAAATTCTCGAAATTCTCAGCATCAATTAGCCGGTTATTACAGAGTTCAAGCTTATCCTACGATGTTGTTTTTAGATGAAGAAGCTAAGTATTTAGCGCCTGTTAAAGGCTATAAGACGCCCCAGCAATTAGAAATATATTTGAAACTTTTTGCGTCTAATGATTATAAGGATGTCAAAACTGCTGAAGAATGGACAGAATACCAAAATTCATTCAAACCGAGTTTTAAATAGTTTATATCAAATAATACAAAAAGGCGCTTTTTAGCGCCTTTTTTTGTGTCTAAATTGCTAAAATTTTTACATTTTATAAACTATCGCGTTGATATTCATCCCGGCACCTACTGAAGCAAACAAGATGACATCGTCATTCTGTATTTTCTGATCAGGCACTTTATTTTTTAGCACCCTGTCAAATAGCGTGGGTACGGTAGCTACAGAGCTATTTCCAAAGAGGTGAATACTCATAGGCATTATATTATCGGGCATAGGTTCTTTGTAAAGTCTATAAAACCTTTTGATGATAGCCTCATCCATTTTTTCATTGGCCTGATGGATGAAAATTTTTTTGAGGTTTTTAATATCTACTGCAGTCATATCCAAGGCCTCTTTCATGGCCGTAGGTACATTTGTCAGTGCATATTCGTAGATCTTTCTTCCTAACATTTTAATATACCTTACATCGGGATCTTCGTGGCTATTATATGATTTGCCGAAATAAAGATAATAGGCCTCATCTTTAGTATCGGTACGTGTAGCAGCACTTAATATTCCTCTTTTTTTAGGTTCTTCAACAGCTTCCACTACAGCAGCACCGGCACCATCTGAGTAGATCATAGAATCACGGTCATAAGGATCTAATACACGAGAAAGGGTCTCACTACCTATAACCAAAACTTTTTTAGCCATACCGGCTTTGATATAGACATGGGCTTGTTTAAGGCCTTCTATCCATCCGGGACATCCAAAGAGGATGTCATAGGCAACACAATGCGGATTTTTAATCTCTAAACTATGTTTTACCCGTGAAGCTAAGCTAGGTAAAATATCACTCTGAATGGCCGCATTTTTAACATCTCCAAAATTGTGCGCTAATATGATATAGTCTAAAGTCTCCGGGTCAATTCCTGAATTTTCAATAGCTGCCTTGGCTGCTAAATATGCCAAGTCTGATGAATTATATGTATCATCAGCATATCTTCGTTCTTCAATACCGGTGATACTTTTAAATTTTTCAATGATAGTAGCGGCATCCTGAGGGATGGGTGTGCCATCTAAATTTAGAAATTCATTTTTTAAAAAGTCCGCATTTTTCTTAATAATTTTAGGAACATAACTTCCGGTTCCTGTAATGACAGTATTGATAGGCATAATATAGATTTATAACTGCCGAAATTACATATTAATCCTTAAACCTTTTGGTTTTTTGCAAAGAAATGACGAAAACGATTGAAAAAGTTTTTTAGTACATGACAAAAAATTGTCAAATACATTTTTGATGTCAGGTCGAGCCCTTCAACAGGCTCAGGACAGGCAAGTCGAGACCTCATTGTTATGGGTGTTCCTTCAAAAAAACATCTCGACTGTGCTCGAGAAGACATTAGTATTTTGATTTACCTCATGAACAGAACAACAATCTCTTAACAAAGACAAATCATTTTTTGTTATATACTCTGAAAAAGTTTCTAAAAAGACTATCTATAAATAAGACTGATCAAAAGAAAAGGGTAATAAATCTTCTAATGAATGGGCCTTGATAATGTTCCCTACCTCTCCGGTAAAGTATATTTCTATCGCTTCTTTTTGTTTTTTCTCATATTCCAGTAAAGTTTGCCTGCAGGCACCACAAGGGGCTACTGGTTTGTCAATAGTTTTGATTGCGGAATGAACGGCTATGGCAATTTTAAGTACTCTTGTATCAGGATATTGTGCAGTAGCACTCCATATAGCAACACGTTCGGCACACATTCCCGAGGGATAAGCCGCATTTTCCTGATTGTTTCCTGTGACTATTTCACCATTGGCAAGTAGCACGGCAGCTCCTACGTGAAAATTTGAATAAGGTGCATAAGCTCTGGATATAGCTTCCTTTGCTTTTGCCATTAGTGTCTGATCATCTTTAGCCAATTCACTTACTGAATCATATACTTCATAAGATGCGGTAATTTTCTTTTCTTTTTTCACCTATTTATGGTATTTGTTTAGAAGTAGGAGAATGAATCGCCAAGATTGAAACCTAAGGTAAATCTCAATGTGTTTTCTAATGGATTATTTACATCTGATGCATTGAAAAGATAAGAAAAATCTATGGTAGTTGATCTGAATTTGAATCCGGCACCTGCCGTAAAATAATTTCTGGCACCTTTTAAGGCATTTTCATGAAAATATCCCAAACGCAAAGCAAATACTCTATTGTAATCATATTCTGCACCGGCAGCATAGGTGAATTCTTTTAACTCCTCACTAAAACCTCCGGGAGCATCTCCAAAAGATTGGAAAACACCGGTAAAGAAGTCAACATTATCATCTTTACCACTAGTAATTTCTCCTGTTTCTGGATCTCTTTCCGGTGGGGTTGGCACCAATAATTTAGTAGTTTCCAATGTCACGGCAATTTTGTTATAATCGTCCATGATAAAATCTGTCCCAAAACCAAGTTTAAGATTAGCCGGGATAAAATTCTGCTTATCTAATCCTTCCACATAAGAAACTTTTGGACCTAAATTAGTAATGTTAAAACCACCTCTAAAAATTGCATTCATATTACCCAGGTTAGTTTCATAGGACTCATAATATCCTGATACATCTACTGCAAAGGAATTAACAGTCACAAAATCACTATCAACAGACTTTAATCCAAAATCAGAACGTAAGTATCTGAGTGTAACACCCAAACTAAATTTTTCATTTAGTTTCAAGGCATAAGTCCCATCTAAAGACAGCTCATAAGGTTTTTCAATAGCAATATCTTCACCATTTTCATCAGTTAATTGGATATCACCATAGTCAAAATATTTGAAACCGGCACTCCATGCGGAAGTTTCATTCAATTTATTGGTTACCGAAAATCCGCCGAGATATACATCATTTACTATTTGTTTCATCCAAGGGGTGAAGTTGACACCAATAGAAAACTCATTATCGTTAAAAGCAGCTTTCGCCGGATTGTGATGCTGAGAATTAAAATCGGGAGAAGTCGCAACACCCACATCGCCCATGGCTCCTGCACGTGCATCGGGCGTGATCAATAAGAAAGGAGCGGCTGTTGTGATGGCATTGATATCATCAACATTTAGCTCATTTTGAGCAGTTGCATTATAAACTATAAAAAAGGTAAGTAATAAAAAGCTGATTTTCTTAAGCTGCATGGTATTCAATTTTATCATCAATAGTATCTATATGTTATAAGAGGTTAAATATGAGAACGACAAATATCTATAAAAATTATTGAAGTATGACCAATTTTTCAATTTTTTCAGATTTTAAGCCGGAAAGAGGGGCATTTACACTCAGTTTATAAACATACACACCCTTACCGATCTTTTGTCCAAAATCGTCTAAACCATTCCAGGTGATTTCGTTTGATAAACTACCTCTGGTATTTACTTCATGGTTAATTGTTTTGACTAATTTCCCGGAAACGGTAAATATCTGTATTTGCACTTCCAGCGGTTCATTAGGCTTGTTGTGGCTAAACCAGAATTGCGTATGATTTACAAAAGGATTGGGATAGTTTAAAACATGCTCTAATACCAGTTCACCATCGTCAAGTACGACAAAATCAATACTGGCCTCTGAAGGATTATTATAGGTGTCGTAGGCTTTAACTGTTAGTGTGTGCCTTCCTACAGCCAGATCCCGATAATTAAATTCCAGATATCCTTTGGTGAAATCATCTTCCTCAGTAGTGTAATAATCGTTAAGTATTTCAATATTTTGTGTATCTCCATCCAAGGTGGCTGTGATATCATGGTCAACAGAGGAGAGGGATGTATTGATACCGCTTGCATCTTCAAAGAAGGCTAACAGTAAGGGTGATTGATTGGTAGTCCCACCATTTAAAAAAGATTTGTCATTCATAAATAGCTGTATGTTAGGACCGGTAGTGTCTTCCGGAGCATTTTCATTGATGCCGCCAATAATGATATCCGAATTATAACCACCTTTATCTATTTCATTATTGTGTGCATAAAAGCTTAGTTTACCTGCTCCATAGGCGATACGAATATCTTTGGGAGCGATAAAATCAAAAGAGAAGTCTCCATTAGTTACACTGGCATCACCCCTAAAGATTTTACTTTCCTGAGTTTCAAATACCAAAGAAGGTCCAATACCATCATTAACAAGCGTTTGTTTGTCAATCGGTTTGTCATAAACAGTGACTGTTAACGTCCCATTGAAATCCGTATCCTTAATACCGTTTTTATCAGTGATGATTCCATCAAAATATACATGTGACAGGGCTTGTATCGTATCCAGTTCTTCTTCAATAGCAACCCCATTCATATGGGTAAGTTTGATATCCGGTTCAGGGAGCTCCAATTTCATAGCAGGATCCATAAAAGAATACACAAAGTATCTTTGTTTACTATTATTACTTTGGTTTTTTGTTAACCTCATAGCTTCAGCAATACTAGGAACTTCTCCATTAAATCCCAAAATATATTGTGTGGATACATCATTTAAAATACCTCCATAAAACCCACTAATCGCTCGTGAGGTAGCGATTAATGCCACACCGGCACCATAAGGGTTCCTTATGCTAACTTCTCCGGCAGTATTGGGCCGTGAAGGATTGTCAAACCGCGCAAACTCACAGGAAATAATCATTATCAGTGGAAGTTTATCATAATTTCTCCAGGCATCAACCTGAGCTACCGTCAATAATTTTTCTTCAGCCAGGCCATCTTCCCCGCCATGACCAAAGTAGTTCATAACCAATACGCCTTTTTCCACAGCATTTAGAATGGCTTCTGTTGCGTCCGGATATTCAGCACCACCAGATGAAATAACTTGATTATATGCATCGGCATATATCTTTTTAAGATTAAGAATGGTGACATTTTCATTTATATCATCCGATAAGGCTTCTTGATCAGGGAGAAAACCAAAAGGGAAATGTGAATCCGGGTCATCGGCTACCATACTCATGATATTCCGCCAATCTCCAAATGTACTTGTATCATAGTAATGAAACAATTTATTATTAATACTACTTGCCTCTTGAACATCTCTAACGGCTATTCTCCCAATAGCAATATCTTGTGTTTGAGCTGAATCATTATCCAAATCACCTTCATCGAGGTCACTTACTATGACATAATAATCATCAGTTACAAATGAATAGGCTACATTAAAGCTAACTATTGATTGAAAAGCCGGCACAATATTTTCATCGTCTTTTTCTTTGATATTTTTAAAGTCATAAGAGGCATCACCATACATTAAGACATATTTTAACCGGTTATTTGAATTCAAGTACAAGTTCCGTATAAAATCTCTAATGGCTGTAATGTCCGGTGCGCCGGAACCGTATTCATTATAGATTTGATAAAGAGGTACTGTTACAACATTAAAATTATTATTTGTACGATGATATTCGGCGATTTCTTCTGCTTTATCTAATAGAAATTCTTTGGTAATAATAAGATAATCTATATCGGTTAACGAATGTAGATTCTGGTTTGCAACCAAGGACACATCTAGTAATTCCGGTTCGTAAAAGTCATTTTCATTTATGATGACAAATTCTTTTAAACTACCACCTGTCGTAGAAAATTTAAACGAAGCATCTGTAGCTCCATTTTCTATACTTTTTGGTAGCAACGGATTGGTCACATCCCATAATGCAAAGGCAGCTTGTCCATTCTCGATAGAGAAATTTATGGTACCATCATTATTAATAGTAGCAAAGTTCCTAAAAGTAAATTGCTTGTCAGAAAAGATCAATTTTTTCTTACCTATGACTTCAATATAATCCAGATGTGCATAGGCTGATGGATTACCATTGTTGTTATAAGTAAGTTCAAAAGCTAAAGTTTCGTTACTTATAGTTAAATCCGTACTTGCCATACTTTCTCTGGCTCTGGTGTTTGTACCGGTTGAGCCAAAGCTTAAAGTGTATATTTCCTGTCCGTTTAGTTTTACGTCCATATAAGATGTAGCTGTAGAAGCAGCCACTGCAGCAGTTTTCACTTTTAGCGGGTAGTTAACATCAATATTTTCAAACGCCATACTTATCTCTCGGGTGTTTGTTGTGCTAAATTTTTCACCTAACCATTTTTGACCCGAATGTATGATGTTATATTCATCAATTTCATGAACTTCAAAATCGTCATAGTTTGTAAAGGCTATATTACTAACTGTGCCTGTAGGGAGATTTGTGATTCTCAGCCCGGCTTGATCTTTAACATGAACAAAATAGTATGCTTTATCACTATAAATATTACGGACATGTGTTACACTTTCCAGCGTATTCTCATGCTCCCAGCTATGAGGCCCCAAAGCATAAAACAATATGTAGTCATTGGAATCAAAGCTACCATCTTCTTCCCCGGACACATAAATGGCGTTCTCTTGCAGGTCATCATAACGAAAATCACCTATTCTATAGGGTAAAAGATGCCCACCATTCCCGTATATGCTGATGTTTTTTGGGTTGATACTTCCGGTATTTATCCCAAGATTATTTAAAAAATCTCGATCTAGCTTATAAACACCGGTAGTATCTATGCTAAATTTATACCATGCGCCATTTGATAATACAGAGTTACTTCTGAATGATTGTTTTGGTTTTACTTGATTTTTTAAAGTGTATTCTACTTCAAAACTTTTAATTTTTTTGAATGAATGCCCATCTTTAATAAGTGGTATCAGATTTAAATAGATATGAAAATCATTTCTTGTTGACAGTACAACAAGGCTACTTTCTATCTCATTTGGGATATTTTCTTTTTTAATATCTAAAAGATTAGCCGATTTGACAGTTTCGTATTGAACATTACGAATTTTATAGTTTTCGATATCAGTATTGGGGGTAACTTCCCATTTTGCAGTATAGGTAGGCAACATGATACCATAATCTATAGATTGGCCTTTAATTATTGGAAGCTCCCAAGAATCATCGAAACCAAAGATGAAATCTTTTTCTACAGTCCATTCAAGATCAAACTTTTTGTTGAAAACCTCTTTTTGGGCTATTAAGTGCCAACTAAATGATAAAAACAATAATATAATAAAGTGTCTCATTTGCAAAAGATTAAAAAAAAACTATGGTAGCTATGATTCATACGTAATTTACTATCAAGCATAACGTTTAATGAATTCAAATAGTATATATTCAATGGGTACAATATATTAGAAATTTTTATAATAAATATAGAATGCTATCGTTTAATATTTTGAAAAGAATGAAACTAATATATTTGGTGTATTGTGTAAAATATATTTTATTGTAAATTGCACGACTCAAAAATAAACTAAGATTAACAACATGAAGTTATTAAAATTGACTGTATTTACAGTAGCCCTCTTAACAATAATGAGCTGTGGTAAGTCAAAATCAGGATCTTTAACAGGTTGGACCGATAGAGATAAAGCAGTAGCCGGATTCTCTACGCCAAAGGCGGCTGCTCAACAACAAAATCCTCCGGGAATGGTTCTGGTTGAAGGTGGTACTTTCACCATGGGACATGTACAAGATGATGTAATGTTTGATTGGAATACGACCCCTAAAAAACAACAAGTTCGTTCTTTTTATTTAGATGAAACGGAAGTTACCAATGAAGAATATATATTCTATTTGGAATGGCTGGAGAAAGTTTTCCCACCACATAACGAAAACTATAAACATATCTATACATCAGCACTTCCTGATACTTTGGTATGGAGAGATCGTCTAGGGTATAATGAATCTTTGACCGAGACGTATTTGAGACATCCTGCCTATGCAAATTATCCTGTAGTTGGCGTCAATTGGGTTCAGGCTACTTATTATTGTAACTGGAGAACCGATAGGGTCAATGAAAAAATACTCATGCAAAAAGGAGTTCTTAAGAATCTTTTCATGTTAGATTCTCTAGATGTTGAAGGAAAAGATCATTTTGTAACGGATTCTTATTTATTAAATCCTCGTTATATGTTTGATGGAGATTCAAGTATTTACAACAGAGGTTTACCTTCAAGAACAGTTAGAAAAAGAGGAGATCCTAGGCCAAAAAGAGGACAATTTACAGGTAGACATGTAAAAATGTCGGATGGAATTTTAATGCCTAAGTTTAGGTTACCTACAGAAACAGAATGGGAATATGCTGCAAAAGCTTTACCGGAAGATCGGCACTATAATAATATTAGAGGAAGGAAAAAATATCCATGGAATGGAAGATATAGCAGGAATAAAACTAGAAAAAATAAAGGTGATCAATTAGCAAACTTCAAAATTGCTAAAGGTGATTATAGTGGTGTAGCTGGATGGTCATCTGATGGGGCTGATATTACAGCACCTGTAAAATCTTATCCGCCTAATGCTTTTGGATTATATGACATGGCAGGTAATGTGGCAGAGTGGGTAGCTGATGTGTACCGGCCAATCATCGATACCGAAGCTAATGATTTTAATTATTTTCGTGGAAATGTATTCAGTAAACCCAAAATTGACCGAGAAGGTAAAGTCGTGATTGCTGATTATACTACTGTTGATTATGATACATTGGATAATGGAAGGATAGTACCTGCAGATCTGCCCGGTAATATTATGTATGTGCCTATTACAAAACGGGATGCATTTATGCGTAATAATTATGAAAAAGCATATAATGTAGACTACAAAGATGGTGACTTTGCTTCTACACGTCAATTTCATAAAAATGAAGAAGATATGGATGTCAAGCCCCGAATGTACAACCACCCGATAATCCCTAAAGTTTTGGGTGAAGGAGGCATGAGACGTCAAATCTATGATGACAAAACAAGGAGAACTTTAGTTAGTAATAACACACGTGTATACAAAGGAGGTTCATGGAATGATTATGAATACTGGTTAGATCCGGCTCAACGTAGGTATCTACCTCAATATTCTGCAACGAACTATATAGGATTCCGTTGTGCTATGGATAGGTTAGGACCTATGAATAATAATAGTAAGAAAAGACCTTATCCGTCTTTCTAAACGATATAGTTAATTAAATTTTTAAACCTCATCTTTTATTGGATGGGGTTTTTTTTATATCTTGCTTTGATGAATATTCAAGAGCTTTACAAAAAATATACAGCATCTTATAGCGTTTCTACCGATACAAGATTAAATGTGAAAAATTCGATTTTCTTTGCCTTAAAAGGGGAATCACATAATGGGAATCAATATGCTGCGCAAGCGCTTCAAAAAGGGGCTTCTTACGCAATAGTGGATGAGAATCAATATTATAAAGAGGATGCGCAGTATGTTTTGGTAGATGATAGTTTAAAAGCATTACAAAACCTTGCTAGTTATCACAGGAAACAATTAAATATTCCCATATTAGCAATCACCGGAAGCAACGGAAAAACTACTACCAAAGAGTTGATTGCAAAAGTTTTAAGCAAAAAGTATGAAGTAGTAGCGACAGAAGGTAATTTAAATAATCACATTGGGGTACCACTTAGTTTGTTAAAAATAACTCCAAAGACAACTTTTGGGGTCATAGAAATGGGTGCTAACCACTTTGGGGAAATTGACTTTCTTTGTGAAATAGCCCAACCCAATTACGGGTATATTACTAATTTTGGGAAAGCACACCTGGAAGGATTTGGTTCAGTCAAAGGGGTGATTAAAGCCAAAACAGAATTATACCGGTTTCTTAAAAGAAAAGATGGGGTAGCTTTTGTAAATGTGGATGATCCAGTTCAATTTGTAAAATCTGCGCACCAGAAAAGACGACTTATAGGTCGTAATTGTTACGCTAAATCTAGTTCGGATTATGTACAATTAGAATTTGATGAGATTGAAGTCAAAACGCAGCTTACAGGAGATTATAATTACAAAAACTTAGTTGCTGCAATAGGTATTGGCCAATATTTTAATATTTCCAATAATAAGATTAAAGAAGCTCTTGAAAATTATATCCCAAAAAACAAAAGGTCACAGTGGATTAGAAGAGAAAAGTACCACATATTATTAGACGCCTATAACGCAAACCCCACCAGTATGGAAGCTGCTTTGAGAAGTTTTCATGCTTTACCGGTCCCTGACAAAGTAGTTATTCTAGGCGATATGTTTGAATTAGGTGAAATAAGTGATAAAGAGCACCAACAAATGGCAGATTTGGCTGCCAGATTAAACTTCTCAAAAGTTATTTTAGTAGGTGCACACTTTTTTAAAGTAAAATCAAGTAATGCTATGAAATTTCAAAGTACCGAAAGTTTGATAAAAGCTATTGATGAAAAAGATTATCATCATACACACATTTTACTGAAGGCTTCCCGTGGGATGGCTTTAGAGCGCCTACTGGATAAATTGCCTTAAGTATTAAAACCTCTAAGTTTAATCTCGGTAAGGACTTTTTTTGTGTAAAGAGGGAAATCAGCATTTTGAATCCAGGCAAAATAACCCGGATTTTCATCTAATACTTCTGTGACTTTTCTTCCTTTATACTTGCCAAAGGAAAAAATTTCATCCTCATCATGGTCATAAAGGATAAAACCGGCAAAATCGGCTCTTTTTTTATGATTGGAATATTCACTAAGGGCACTTACCGTTTTTTCAAGATCTTCATACATAGCTACCTGTGCATTCAATATTTCATAAGTAGCTTGTGTATCTGCTTCAGCTGAGTGAGCATCTTCCAAATCTTTGTCGCAATAAAACTTGTAGCCGGCACTCAAATTTCGCTGTTCTTTTTTGTGATAAATAGTTTGTACATCAATGGAGACCCTGTTTTTCATGGTGAAATCCACCCCTGCCCGTAACATCTCTTCAGCTAACAAGGGAATGTCAAACCTGTTTGAGTTAAAGCCGGCCAAATCACAGCCTTTCAATAACTCATTCACTTTAGGAGCAATTTCTTTAAAAGTAGGTTCATTGAGTACCATTTCGTTGGTGATGCCATGTATTTCAGCAGCTTCTCTAGGAATTTTTACTATGGGGTTAACTCTTTGTACATAAGATTCTTTGTGCCCGTCAGGATGAAGTTTTAGAATGGCTATTTCTACTATTCTGTCTTTGGCAATATTTATTCCTGTTGTTTCTAAGTCAAAGAAAACCAGTGGTTTGGTTAGTGTTAAATTCATATTGTTATCTTTCTTATTCTTGATTTAATCTTTCTTCTTCAATTCTTTCTGCTAATCTTTTTGGCAATATAGGTACAATGTCTGTTTGATGCTTTTTCTTTTTCATAAAAGGGAAAATCTCAATTGCATCTTTCATCTTTTCATCCTGATCTTGGTAAATGTTTGTTCCTATCAATTGAATCTTACCTTCATCAAAAAGAGATTGCTCTTTTTCTGCTGCTTGACGGATCATTTTTTGAATCTGTCCGGTTTTTAGTTTTTTATATAAACCGCCCTCTTTTTCTATTTCTTTAAACAATTCTAATGATTTTTTGGCTAGTGCTGTTGTAACACTCTCTATATAATAGCTATCTATAGCATAATCTTCTGTATTGTTTAAGGCATTCTCTTCACGCAAAACTAAAAGCTGATTTCTGGCTATTCTGTTACTAAAATCATTAGATTTTTTGAACAGCGCATCGTGAGCAAATGTTTGTATTAATTCCACACCACCTATCACGGCACTCATATATTCTGAAGTAGTACGTAATAAGTTGACATGGTGGTCATAGATTGTTTTATTCCTTAATCCTGGTGTTGCCATCACATAACCTTCTATTTTTAGTTCATATTCTTTAAAGTAGGAATTAAGTAAATAGCGGAAAGCACGAAACTTGGCAATCTCAAAAAAGTAATTGCTGCCAATACCAAAATGTATGCATAGTTTTTGCTTTATTTTTTTGCCAAAATGAAGCATGTATTCTTGAATGTGGGAAAGGGTAAAGGCTAATTGCTGAACAATATTAGCTCCGGCATTATGATAGATTGATGCATCGACAAAAAATATATTTTTATCATGATATTTTTCCAATAATTGATCTATTACTTGATGGTCTTGCTCTTTATCTAAATACCAATTACCGGTATGAGCAAAGTGGCCAAGTATATCAATTTGTATGTTGAGGTTAAAGTTATGTGAAAACTGCAATAATTTTTCAATAAAAACTTTGTCTAAGCAATTAAAACGACAATAGAATTCGGTTTTTTCAAAAGTTTCTAATCCCTCAAAAAGTGCATTGAGATCAATACTTTTTTCAAAAACGAATATAATACTGTCTGCACCTGCAGATAGCATTTGTTTGGCTATTTCGTTTGATTTTTTTTCATTATCTACATGGATTTGCTGGCTTATTTGATAAGGTTCTTTAACCTCGGGTATTTTTAGATATCTGTATTCGTCCACCGTGTAAAAAGGTTTGACATCGATGCCTTCAAGTGATTGCCACACAAGTGTATCATTGTAATCGTAACCTTTTAATTCGACTTGAATTTGTTGTTTCCATTCTTTTGCTGAAACAGCCTCAAATTCTTGAAATAAATTGTCTGTATTTATCATTTTTGAATGGGTGTAGTTATTTATTTATACTATCATACTGGATGATGTAAATAGTTTCATTTTCTTTTTTCATATGATAGGTTTCTCGAGCAAATTTTTCCAATTTTTCCAGATCTTGATGGTTTTCAATGATCGTTTTATCCTTTTCTGTCTCTTCTTTATAAAATTCAATTGAGGATTCCAGTTTTTCAATATCTTCATTTAATTCTTGATGGATACGTATGGAATTGTCATCAAAAAAATACATCCATACCCCAAAGGCAATTAATATGATCAGGTACGGATTGAGTAGTATTTTTCTAATATTTGACTTCACTTTTTATAGTTTGTTACTGATTACAGTTTTAACGATATCTATAGCAACTGTATTGTAACGATCATTCGGAATAATAATGTCTGCATAGGATTTACCGGGCTCGATAAATTGTTGATGCATTGGTTTCAAGGTTTTTTGATATCTTTCCAAAACTTCTGAAACATCACGCCCTCTTTCTGCGACATCTCTTTTGATTCGTCTGATTAATCTCTCATCACTATCGGCATGGACAAATATTTTGATATCAAACAGATCTCTTAATTTAGGATCCGTGAATACCAAAATACCTTCTACGATCATCACCTTTCGTGGATGCGTGATCACAACATCTTTGGTTCTGTTGTGCGTTACAAAAGAATAGACGGGTTGTTCAATCACTGCTCCTTTTCGTAGTTCTTGTAGATGTTCCACCAATAATTCAAAATCTATGGATTTTGGGTGGTCAAAGTTTATTTTGGTTCTTTCTTCATAGGATAAACCGTCGTTTTTGCGATAGTAAGAGTCTTGAGAGATGACACCCACCTCGTCTCCAGGTAATTGATTGATTATCTGATTAACAACAGTTGTTTTTCCACTTCCGGTTCCACCGGCAATTCCAATGATTAACATATTTTTTAATCTTTTTGATCTACATAGTCTTGTAAATAGGCAAAGTCTTTAGTAAGATGGCCATTTTTGGTCATACGGGCTCTTGCTAGAATGCCATTTTTATCACCATTAAAAAAAGCAGGTATAACAAGTTTTAAAAACATCTCTCCAAAGCCATCACTGGCATCTTTGGGTAGTTCAGCCGGTAAGTTATCTACCGCCATGACGGCAATATTATCTTTTATTTTATAATCTGCTTCAACAGCATTTTTACGGTCATAACCATAGATGGGATCAGCAATAGTTGAGGCTCTTAAGGTAGAGGCTATCGGTCTTCCTATATCACAACTGATATCAGCCACGACGCTAATCTTAAAATCATTTTGTGCCGCCTCTGATGAAGTATAGAAATCCGGAGCAGCTTCATTGTGAAAATGCCCGGCAATAAAGAGGTCTGCCACTTTTGTAAATCTCTCAAAATCACTTACATATTCCTCGGGATGATCGAAAAAATCAAACATATCCTTGACCTGCCCGTCTTTACGCTTGTTGTAATCCAGCACATCTAATTGTACATAAACCGGTTCTTGATAATTTTTTTCCAGAAAGCCTTGAACATCTACTTGTTTAATGTGCATGGCATCCAGCATTTCTTTGGCCCCGTTACCTACACGTCCTGTGCCAGTCAAGACAATTTTTATTGGAGGTAAGTCAATTCCTTGAAGTACTTCTATCAATTCTTTTTTATGCGCCAGGCTTTCGGATTTTGGTAAATTGAATAAATCATATTTCAATCCATAAGTCCTGATACCGTTATAAGCTCCTACGACACCGGCATAATAACCAAAGCCTATTAATCTTTGGTGGTTTTCGTCTGTAATGACTTCATGGTCATAGAGTTCAATATTCTTTTTGAGAATGGCCTGTAATAATTTTCTGTTATATGCCTGATGCTTGATAGTATGAGAAAAGAAAAAGTACTTTTTATTAGGTATAAGCGCATCAATGGGTACTTCTTTGACACCGAGGATCACATCACAATCTGAGATGTCATCAGTCACTTCAATGCCTTTATCCCTGTATTCTTGATCCGTATAGGCCCTAATGTCAGAAGATTCTGCTACTATTTGAAGTTCAGGATACATGGACATGGCTTTGACACATACTTGCGGTGGTAGCACTACGCGTTTATCTGGTGGATTTTTTCGTTCTTTCTTGAGACCTATTTTCATCTATATGCTTTTAAAAATTTTAAAATGGTTTCTTTGATGTTCTCATACATATTGGGAAATAATTCTTTTACTTTTTCAATAGGAACATATTTAGCTTCCGTGATTCCCTCAATGGTTTGAGGCACAGGAGTTTCCGACGAATCAGTATGCATATAATACCATAGGGTTTTTTTGATCTTATTTTGTTTGTGATCAAAATAAATATGGTAGCTTGTGTCAATCTTATGAATAATTTGTAATCGGTCTATACCACATTCCTCATTCACTTCCCTTATTGCGGCTTCTTTGTGAGTTTCCCCTGGTTCTACTCTCCCCTTAGGCAGATCCCAAATTTCATTCCTATGAATCAAGAGTAATTGTCCATCTTTTTTGACAAGCCCTCCGGCAGCTTCTACTATCTCAAAATGACCGGTGAATTTCTGCCAAAGTTGTTTCATATCAGTGCCATAGAGGTAATAACCATCAATATGCGTGTTTCTCAATTTGTGCAAAATTTCTTCTACACTAAAGTTGTTTTGAGTGCTTACTTCAAATCCATCGGTTTGCTCAATGATTTGATCAGTTAAAAAGATTGGCTTATTATTGACAAAAATTTTATACACATCAATTAGAATTAAAAAAACATGTAGTTTTACCCTATGATAATTGACAAAGATACGGCAAAAATTACAGCCAAAAAACTCTTGGAAATTGAAGCCATCAAATTACAGCCAAATTATCCTTTCCAATGGGCTTCGGGTTGGTATTCACCCATATATTGTGATAATCGTTTGGCACTTTCTTATCCTGAAGTAAGAAGTCTTATAGTTGCGCGTTTTGTTAAATCCATAAAGAATACATACCCTGATATTGAAGTAATTGCCGGTGTCGCTACCGGTGCGATTGCCATGGGAGTGCTTATTGCAGATCAGTTGGGTTTACCTTTCGTATATGTTCGGCCACAGCCAAAAGAGCATGGTAGGAAAAACCAAATTGAAGGACATCTAAACACAGGAGCAAAAGTACTTGTCATAGAAGACCTGATCAGTACCGGGAAGAGTAGTATGAATGCCGTAAAGGCTCTTCAAAAGCGAGGAGCAGACGTTTTGGGTATGTTTGCGATATTTTCTTATGCATTTCCACAAGCGGAAGCATTGTTTAAAAAAGAAAAAATACAATTACATGTATTGAGTAATTATAATTATTTGTTGGAATTAGCCCTAGCAGCCCGAAGAATCACAAATGAGGAAGCAACCTTACTGGCAACTTGGCGTCAAAACCCGGCAGGGTGGATGCCGAAGTAAAAAAATAGGAAGTAAGAAGTAAAAATTAAAAAGTAACTTCCGACTTCCAGCTTCTGGCTAATAAACCATTAATCCTTAACTTATAACTCAAACTATGAACCTACATAGCGATAAAAAAATTGTACAACAATCACAGCAAGCTTTATTTGAAAGATTGAGCAATCCCGAGAATTTTGAAGCCTTGTTTCCGGATAATTTAGAAGAGTTTAGTGTTAGAGAGGACTCATTTAAATTTAAATTACAAGGTATGCCTGCCATACGTTTGGTATTGGAAGAAAAGAGAGCCTATGACTTGATCAAATTAAAAGCAGTCTCGGATGATTTTCCGGTGTTTTTAAACTGCCATCTACAAGCTGTTGATGATGCCAAAACGGAAGTGCAGCTCACTTTTGATGCCGAGATCAATGCCATGATGGCCATGATGATCAAAAAGCCTATACAAAACTTGTTGGATACTTTGGTTGAGGGGATG
>JANTFO010000037.1 GCA_024763365.1 Flavobacteriaceae bacterium | reverse complement strand
CCGATGACCTATCATAAGCCGGTTTTACTTGACGAGAGTATAGATGCCCTGGTTCTTAACCCGGATGGCGTTTATGTAGATGCCACATTAGGCGGAGGAGGACATGCTAAAGCGATATTAAAAAGATTAAGTAACAAAGGAAAATTATATGCTTTTGACACTGATCCAGATGCTGCTTTACAAAATGAAATTGACGATGAACGATTTACATTAATCCCGCAAAATTTCAGATACATAAAACGTTTTTTAAGGTTACACCAAGTAAAAAAAGTCAATGGTATTCTGGCTGACCTAGGGGTTTCTTCACATCAGTTTGACAGTGGGGAGCGAGGTTTTTCAACAAGGCTTGAGGCCAGGTTGGACATGCGTATGAATGTCAATGCAAGCATTAGTGCCTATGAAGTGGTTAATGATTATAAAGAAGAAAAACTAGCTGATATATTTTTCTCCTATGCAGATTTAAGAAGGGCAAAAGCTATGGCGCGTAGTATTGTAGAAAAAAGGTTAACAGACCGTATAGAAACTACCTTTGATTTGAAAACTGCATTGTACAGGTACTTGCCTCCCGGAAAAGAAAATAAAGTCTTAGCTCAGGTTTTTCAAGCTATTAGAATTGAAGTGAATGATGAAATAGAGGTGCTCAAAGAGTTTTTAAGTCAAACAGAGGCTTTGTTGCTGAAAGGAGGGAGGCTTTGCGTGATTTCTTATCACTCATTAGAAGATAGATTGGTCAAACGCTTTATAAGAAATGGTCTTTTTGAAGGTGAGCCGCAGCGAGATGTATATGGAAATTTTGAGGTGCCATTTAAAAAAGTTGGAAATTTTATAACACCGTCGGATGAAGAGATAGCAACAAATACTAGGGCACGAAGTGCTAAATTAAGGATAGGAGAAAAACTATAATAAATGAGTAAAGTTCAGGAAAGTATATTGAAATTTTTAAAAGGTGAATTCCTCATGCAGGAAGACACTTTTAAAAATTGGCGATTACTCATTTTTATCATCTTATTGTTGGTTGTCATGGTGCGTAGTGGCCACATAACGGATGAAAAAGTGCTTAGAATAGCTGAATTGAACAAACAGGAAAGAGCTTTGAGAGCAGAGTATATCGCACTCAGAACTCAGGCAATGCGGTTGAAATTAGAATCAAATGTAAGAGAAAAGGTGAAGGAAATGGGATTAAAACCTACCGATGAACCGGTAATAGTAATTAAAGAAGTTGAATCGAATAAGTAGTGGCAATTAGTAAACAACATATCAACCAAAGAGCAGGCTTTCTCATGGGGCTAATGCTGCTATTATTTGTTGGTGTTATTACAAGACTCGCTTATATTCAAATTAAAGAAGGTAAAAAATACAATGACCTCGCTTCACAGATTACTGAAAAAATAGATACCATTTATGCCAATAAGGGGAATGTATATGCAGCAGATGGAAATTTGTTAGCTACTTCCATGTTTCGCTATGAGATTAGGATGGATGTAATGACTATTCATAATAGTATTTTTCAAAAAGAATTGCCTGCACTGGCAGAGGAGTTATCTAAAACATTGGGGGAATCACCCACCTACTATATACGTAAAATTCAAGCGGCCAGGCAGCATGGGAATAGGTATTTATTCATTGCAAGAAATCTTACTTATCCAGAATACAAAAAATTTAAAAGCTTCCCCCTATTTAAATTAGGTGCGAATAAAGGTGGTTTTATAGCCATTCAAAAAACGGTAAGAGAACACCCGCTGGGAAAAGTGGCTGCCCGTACCATAGGTTATGCAGATTATAGAGGAAGACCAGGAATTGAAGGCGCTTTTGCAAATGAACTAAAAGGAAAAGATGGCCGTCGACTCAAACAAAAAATAGCCAAAGGACAATGGAAACCGGTAAATGATGAGAACGAAGTGGAACCGCGTGATGGAAAGGATATTATCACCACTATAGATGTCAATATGCAGGATATTGCCCATCAAGAGTTGTTAGCACAGTTAGAAAAATTTGATGCTGACCATGGAACAGTCGTTTTAATGGAAGTAAATACCGGTGAAGTAAGAGCAATTGTCAATTTGGGTAAAGCCAAAAATGGAGGGTATTATGAAAAAAGAAATTATGCCATATATGAATCTCATGAACCAGGTTCAACTTTTAAGCTGATGAGTATGATGGTGGCATTGGAAGATAAGAAAATTGATACTGCTTCAATTATAGATATTGAGGATGGTACATGGTTACTCCATAAGAGAAAGATCAAAGATTCTAGTAAAAAGTACAAAGGAAAAATTTCTGCCGGAAAAGCCTTTGAAATATCATCAAATGTGGGCGTTTCAAAGCTGATTTACAAGAGTTATAAAGAACACCCTGAAAAATTTGTTAAAGGGCTCGAAAATATGGGATTAGGAAAGCCATTAGGATTACCTATTAAAGGTGAAGGTGCCCCATACATCCCGCATCCCGACGATAAATCCTGGAGTGGACTCAGCTTAGCATGGATGGCACATGGCTATGGGGTGCATTTAACACCTTTACAAACACTTACCTTTTACAATGCAGTGGCTAATAATGGCGAAATGGTCAAACCCCGGTTTGTCAAAGAAATTCGTTACCAAAATAACCCTGATGAACATGTAATATTTGAAAAAGAGGTCATTAAAAAGAAGATCTGCTCAAACAAAACTTTAGAAGAAGCAAAGGACATGCTGCGAAAAGTTGTCAAACAAGGAACAGCTACCAACATATACTCAAAAGATTATGCACTGGCCGGTAAAACAGGTACTTGCCAGGCACAGTATTGGACAGATAGCCTATATTATATAGCTTCTTTCGCCGGATTCTTCCCGGTTGAAAAGCCTCAGTATTCCTGTATAGTTGTGATACATAAACCTACCAAAAACGGTTACTACGGTAATATTGTGGCTGCACCCGTTTTTGAAAAAATAGCAAGAAAAGTATTTACGGCAACACCCATAGAAAAAACAGTTGAATCAGAAGAAATTATACCTGAAAATTTAAAAACAGAATACAATGAGTTTGCCAATAAGGTCAACCCAAATTTAAACTTGGTGCCGAATGTAAAAGGTATGGCAGGTATGGATGCAGTCAGTTTGTTAGAAAATATGGGGTTTAAAGTCAGGTTTTCAGGAACAGGGGTAGTTATCAGCCAATCGCTAACACCAGGAAATAAATTTAACATAGGACAAACTATTCATTTGAAGCTCACTTGATGAAGCAATTGCTAGACATATTACGTAATGTCAAAGTTGACAAGATAGTTGGACCACAAAACCCAGCCTTTCAGGCTATTGCTTTTGATTCACGAAAAGTAGAAAAAGATACCTTGTTTGTTGCCTTAAAAGGCGTACAAACGGATGGGCATCTGTACATTCCGAAAGCCATAGAGTCAGGTGCTGTGGTCATTATGTGTGAGCAATTACCTGAAACTATATTGGCGGGTATTACTTATGTAAGAGTTTTAAATACTGCCAAAGCGCTGGCTTTAATAGCAGCTAATTTTTACGGCTGGCCATCAAAGAAATTAAAACTCATCGGTATCACGGGAACAAATGGAAAAACAACTTTGGCTACGCTATCTTATGAGTTGTTTCAGATGGCAGGCTATAAAGCAGGCTTATTGTCTACCATTAATATTAGAATAAATAAGGAGGAATATCCGACAACACATACAACTCCCGATGTTTTGACCATTAATAAATATTTGTCGAAAATGGTTGAGGCTGGTGTCAGTCATTGTTTTATGGAAGTAAGTTCGCATGGCATAGATCAAGATAGAACTACAGGTCTTTATTTTGCAGGTGGCGTATTTACCAATTTGTCACATGACCATTTGGATTATCATAATTCATTCGCTGCATACCGTGATGTGAAGAAGAAATTCTTTGATGAACTGCCTAAGGATGCTTTTGCTTTAGTGAATATTGATGACAAGAATGGGCCTGTGATGTTGCAGAACACTAAAGCACAGGTTTATACCTATTCTTTAAAGACCAAAGCAGATTATAAAGTAAAAATTATCGAAAACAGGCTCGAAGGTCTTTTACTGAACATTAACGCTCAAGAAGTAGCTACGCAATTAATCGGGAAGTTTAATGCCTATAATTTAGGCGCTATCTATGGTATAGCCAGGTTACTAGGTCTGGAGTCTTTGGAGGTTTTACAATATATAAGTTTACTTAAAAGTGCTCAGGGAAGATTTCAATATTTTATTTCCAAAAATAATATAATCACTATAGTTGATTATGCTCACACACCGGATGCGTTGGTAAATGTGTTACAAACTATTCGGGAAATAAAACAACCTGTTCAACAAATTGTAACCATTGTGGGATGTGGCGGTGACCGCGATAAAGAAAAACGTCCAAAAATGGGATACATCGCAACCCAATTAAGTGATCAAAGCATTTTCACATCAGATAACCCACGAACAGAAGATCCACAATCTATTATAGAAGAGATGGAAAAGGGGGTAGCTGCAGAAAATATACATAAATACCTGTCAATTTTGGACAGGAAACAAGCTATTAAAACAGCGGCCAAACTTTGTAAAGAAAATGATGTATTACTCATAGCCGGTAAGGGACACGAAACCTATCAAGAGATTAATGGAAAAAGATACGATTTTGATGATTTGTTAATTGCCAAAGAAATATTAAATACATAAAGTTAGTAAAAGCAGATGTTATATTATTTATTTGACTTTTTAGAAAAAAAATACCACCTGGCGGGTGCAGGATTATTCCAATTTATCACCTTTCGGGCTGCCATGGCATTTATTTTTTCATTAATGCTTTCAACGCTTTTTGGTAAAAAAATTATCAATTATTTAAGGATAAAACAAATTGGTGAATCGGTTAGGGATTTAGGATTGCAAGGGCAAATAGAAAAAGCAGGAACCCCAACTATGGGTGGAATTATTATCATTCTTTCTACTCTTGTTCCCGTTTTATTATTTGCAAAGCTCGATAATATCTACATCATCATTTTGTTGATCACAACTATTTGGATGGGCCTCATTGGATTTACGGATGATTACATCAAGACTTATAAAAAAGATAAAGAAGGTCTTAAAGGTAGGTTTAAATTACTTGGACAAATCAGTTTAGGCATTCTCGTTGGTACTATTTTATACCTCCATCCCGATGTGCAAATGAAAGAGGAAATTCCTTTATCACAAAGGGTTGAAGTCACACAGTTGGAGAAGCCAAAGGTGTTTAATGAAGCGGAAAAATCAGTTAAGACTACAGTGCCCTTTACTAAAGGAAATCAATTGGACTATACCTATTTTGTAAAATTTTTAGGTGAAAATTATAAGTCTTACGCTTGGTTAGTATTTATACCATTAGTCATTTTTATCATTAGTGCTGTTTCAAATGGTGCTAATCTAACGGATGGTTTAGACGGTTTAGCAGCCGGTTCCTCGGCCATTATAGTACTGACGCTGGGTATTTTTACCTGGGTGTCCGGTAATATCATTTTTGCCGATTATCTGAATGTCATGTACATCCCGTTATCGGGTGAAATGACAGTGTATGTCACTGCTTTTGCCGGTGGATTGATTGGATTTTTATGGTACAATACCTATCCAGCGCAAGTATTTATGGGCGATACGGGTAGTTTGACTATTGGTGGTATTATAGCGGTTCTGGCAATTGCTGTTAGAAAGGAATTACTCATCCCGATTTTAGCCGGTGTATTTTTATTGGAAAACCTATCGGTTATTCTACAAGTAGCCTATTTCAAATATACCAAGAAGAAAACAGGAACAGGAAAACGTATTTTCCTAATGTCTCCCTTACATCATCACTATCAAAAACGCGGATATCACGAAAGTAAGATTGTCGTGCGATTTTGGGTCATAGGTATCCTGTTGGCTGTACTAACTATTGTCACATTAAAGATCAGATAAGTATTGAATAACATAAAGAACATAGCGATTTTAGGGGCTGCTGAGAGCGGTGTGGGCACAGCTGTTTTAGCCAAAAAGATGAACTACGAAGTCTTTGTTTCAGATTTTGGTAATATTCAAGAAAAGTATAAGAAAATATTACTTGAAAGTGAGATAGTTTTTGAAGAAAATAAACATTCTGCTAATAGAATACTAGCTGTCGATTTAGTGATGAAAAGTCCTGGAATTCCTGATAAAGCACCTATAGTACAACAAATTTTGGAAAAAGGGATCTCTGTCATTTCTGAAATAGAATTTGCTTCAAAATACACTGATGCTATGCTTTTAGGTATCACAGGTTCCAACGGTAAAACTACCACCACCATGTTGCTTTACCACATTTTGAAAAAAGCCGGACTTAATGTGGCAGAAGCAGGTAATATAGGAAGTAGTTTTGCAGGGCAAGTTGCTTTAGGGAATAAAGATTTCTATGTATTAGAGCTTAGTAGCTTTCAGTTAGATGGCATTATAGGTTTTAGACCTCATATAGCCATTTTAACCAATATCACTCCCGATCATTTAGACCGGTACGATTATCAATTTGAGAAATATATACAATCCAAATTCAAGGTAACCAAAAACCAAAAAAACACGGATTATTTTATTTACGATGCCGATGATAAAGTGATTCTTGACTATCTAAAAAAACACCCGATCAAAGCTATCAAAATTCCATTTTCCTTAAAAAAAGAATTTGACATAGGTGCCTTTATAAATGAAAATAAAATACATATAAAAACTGATAATACCCATTTTACGATGAATATAGCTGACTTAGCCTTACAAGGCAATCATAATGTTAAGAACACCATGGCCGCTTCTTTAGCCGCTACGCTCCTTAAAGTTCGTAAAGAAACCATTAGGGAGAGTATGGAAGATTTTGAAGGTGCTCCTCATAGATTAGAAAAGGTGATGACTATTGGAGGAGTCTCGTTTATTAACGATTCAAAAGCGACCAACATAAACGCCACTTATTATGCCCTGGATAGTATGAAGAATCCCACCGTTTGGATTGTCGGCGGTGAGGACAAAGGCAATGATTATATGGAGTTAATGCCATTAGTTAGAGAAAAAGTGAAGGCTATCGTTTGCCTGGGTATTGATAATGCTAAAATTATCAATACCTATCAAAACGTAATGCCGATCATTGTCGAAACAAAAGGCGCTGAAGAAGCAGTAAAAGTTGCTTACAAACTTGCAGAGAAGGGTGATACAGTTTTGTTATCACCCGCCTGTGCGAGTTTTGATTTGTTTAAAAATTATGAAGACAGAGGTAATCAATTTAAAGAAGCCATATTGAAATTGTAAATCACAAATGTCAATTTTAAAAAACATAAAAGGAGATACCGGTATTTGGGGCATATATATTTTGTTGTCCATTTTATCATTTGTACCGGTTTACAGTGCCAGTTCCAATCTAGCTAATGTAGTAGGCATCGGTACAACGTCTGGTTATTTGTTTAAGCACACTCTTATTTTGTTATTGGGATATATTTTGCTTTATGCTATTTATAAAATCCCTTATCGTTATTTTAGTGGAAGTGCTGCATTGATGCTTCCTTTTATTGTTTTATTATTGGCTTATACTTTATCAAGAGGTATAACTATAGGAGGTGCTACAGCAAGCCGTTGGATTCAAATTCCAATCGTGGGGGTAAGTTTCCAAACTTCCACATTTGCTAGTTTGGTATTAATGATCTATGTGGCGCGTTATTTCTCTCGAAGGAAAGATGACATTATCACTTTTAAAGAAAGTTTATGGCGCTTGTGGATGCCGGTTGGTTTAGTTATACTACTTATTTTACCTGCTAATTTTTCTACGGCTGCGCTATTGTTTTTATCTGTGGTGATTTTAAGCCTTATTGGTGGTTATCCATTTAAGTATATTCTAAATATCTTTGGAATTGCTCTTGTGTCACTCACTTTATTCATATTTGTGGGGAGGAGTTTTTCACAAGGTATTCGTCTAAAAACAGATACTTGGAAAAACCGCATTATCAATTTCAATGAGCAAAATCCAGAGGATAATTATCAGGTAGAAAAAGCCAAAATAGCCATTGCCACAGGTGGTTTGTTCGGTAAAGGAGCCGGTAAAAGTGTGCAGAAAAATTTCTTACCTCAATCCTCTTCGGATTTCATTTATGCCATTATTGTAGAAGAATTTGGTTTGATTATTAGTATTGTAATCATATTTCTCTATATGTGGCTATTGTTCCGAATATATATCGTAGCGCGTAAAGCCAAAACCATTTTTGCTAGCCTTCTGGTGATAGGGGTTGGTTTTCCGATTATTATTCAAAGTATAGTAAATATGGCTGTAGCCACAAACTTAATTCCAGTAACAGGACAAACCTTACCTCTATTAAGTAGTGGAGGAACATCAGTTTGGGTTACCTGTATGGCAATAGGTATTATTCAGAGTGTAAGTTTTGCTAATCAAGAGGTTGATGATCCGGTAAAACTAGATGAAGAGAATCCATTAGAAGTATTATATGAAGCAGTCGATTAACATATTATTGAGCGGAGGTGGCACCGGTGGACATATCTATCCGGCAGTAGCTATTGCTGATGAATTGAAAAGGCGGTATGCAGATGCGAATATACTGTTTGTAGGAGCGAAAGGCAGGATGGAAATGGAAAAAGTACCTCAAAACGGCTATCCTATCAAAGGTTTATGGATTAGTGGGTTGAATCGTCAAAAAATCTGGACTAATGCGTTGTTCCCTTTTAAATTAATAAGCAGTCTTTTCAAAGCCTTTGGTATAATTAGAAAATTCAAACCGGATGTGGTGATCGGTACAGGTGGTTTTGCCAGCGGACCTATTTTGTATGTAGCTTCTACGCTGGGAAAACCTTGTTTGATCCAAGAGCAAAATTCTTATCCCGGTATTACCAATAAATTACTCTCAAGAAAAGTAGATAAGATATGTGTCGCCTATGAAAATTTAGAAAAGTTTTTCCCCAAAGAAAAGATTGTCAAAACTGGAAATCCGGTGAGGCAAGATTTGCAATTAAATCAATTGGATAAAAAAAATGCCTTAGATCATTTTGGTTTAAAAGAGCATAAACGAACCATTTTAGTATTGGGAGGGAGTTTAGGTGCCAGGGCTATCAATAGATTAATTGCTGAAAATCTAGATTATTTATTATCCAAAGATGTTCAGCTTATTTGGCAGACCGGCAAATTATATTATGAAGAATACAAATATTTAGGAGACAAGAATCATGTGAAAACCATGGCTTTTATCAATGAAATGAATATGGCATTTTCTGCTGCAGATATCATCATTAGCAGGGCAGGGGCAGGGACTATTTCAGAACTCTGCATTGTGGGAAAACCTGTGCTGTTTGTCCCTTCACCCAATGTTGCAGAAGATCATCAAACTAAGAATGCAGCTGCTATTGTAGCTCAAAACGCAGCACTTTTAATAAAAGAATCGGAATTGGATAAATTCCAAAAAGAGATGGATAACTTAATTGAGGATAACAATTTAAGAAATCAATTAGGTGCAAATATTAACAAATTAGCTATGCCAAAAGCAACCGAACATATCGTAAATGAAATTGAAAAAATAGTATCATGAACCTAAATAAACATATTTCAAAGATTTATTTTATCGGTATAGGAGGCATTGGAATGAGTGCCTTAGCCAAGTATATGTTGCACCTTGGTAAGGAGGTAGCAGGCTATGATCGTACGCCATCTGTAATCACACAATCTTTATCGGATGAAGGTGTTTTTATCCAATTTGATGACGATTTAAGATTAGTGCCTGAAGATTTTTTTGACAAAAAAACTTTAGTTGTTTTTACTCCGGCTGTGAAAAGAGGCGCAAACCAAATTTTAGATTTTTTCTTAGAAAATGACTATCAGGTACTTAAAAGAGCTGAACTTTTGGGAAAAATTAGTGAACTATCTAAATGTTTAGCCATAGCCGGCACTCATGGAAAAACTACAACAGCAGCAATTTTAAGCCATATATTGAAAGAAGCACAAGTACTTGCGACTGGATTTTTGGGTGGTATTGCCTCAAATTATAATTCCAATTTGATATTAGGAGGAGAAGAGTATATGGTTATGGAAGCCGATGAATATGACCGTTCTTTTTTACAATTAAAGCCTTTTATGTCTTGTATCACTTCAACTGATGCAGATCATTTAGACATATATAAGGATAAAGAATCCTTACAGGAAACTTTCAAAGAATTTGCTGCTTTAACTTTAAATAGTGTTTTTATTCACAAAGGCTTAGATATCCCTAATGCTCAATCTTTTGCTATAGAGGAAGAAGCAGATTTTATAGCCTATGATTTAAAGATAGAACAGGGAGCTCAGGTTTTTAGTGTTAAAACTCCACAAGCATCATATGATCATATAAAAATATACCTGCCGGGTAAACATAATGTGCTAAATACAATGGCTGCTTTGGCAATGGCTAGTTCCATCGGAATTCCTCTACAAACCATTGCCAAAGCCCTACTTTCTTTTAAAGGGGTAGACCGTAGATTTAGTTATAGAATCAACAGGGATGATTTCGTATTGATAGATGATTATGCGCATCATCCAAAAGAGATAGAGGCAATCTATAGAACTTTAAGAAACCTTTACCCTTTGGAAAAATTGACAGTTGTTTTTCAGCCGCATCTTTTTTCCCGCACCAATGATTTTAAAGAAGGATTTATTGATGTGTTATCAAAATTTGATCATGTGGTGTTATTACCTATTTATCCTGCAAGGGAAAAGCCTATAGAGGGGGTCACTTCAGCCATGTTGGCAGAACAGATTAAAATGAAAAATAATAATGTAATGTTGGTAAAAGCACATGAAATAGTGCCTGCTTTACATTTTTATAAAGCAAAGATCAATGCCATGTTAGGAGCAGGAAATATTGGTGAAATGATTAAAGATGTAACACGAGAACTGCAAATGAGTACTGTATGAAGAAGTGGGTGATGTACATATTATTCATTTTGATATTAGCACTATCAGTGTTTCTTTTTGCTTTTACACAAGAGAGAAATAAATCAAAAAAAGTAAGCGAAATATTAGTTGAAATGAGTACAGAATCACCTCAACTAATCAGTGCTGAAACAGTTAATAAGTTGTTGATACAAAATGATGAAGGCCTGTTAAACAATGATAAATCAAAAATAAATTTGTATCAGCTGGAGCAAGATATCCTTAGCAACGAGTATATTAAAGATATACAAGTAGCTATACAACTTGATGACAAGGTAATAGCAAGGGTAAAAACCCGAATGCCGGTAGCAAGAATTATAAATGATATTAAGTCTTATTATATTGATAGCGAGGGATATAATATACCTCTTTCAGATTTATACACTGAGAGAGTGCCATTAGCAAGTGGTATTAATACTATAGCAGAAGCCAAAGAATGCGTAGAGATTATTAAATGCTATACTGCTGATGAATTCTTGAAAGAACAGATCATAGGCTTAAGAAGAAATACAAATGGTGATTTTGTGTTAAATACAAGAATAGGAAAACACAAAGTACTATTTGGCAAAGCCAAAAATATAGAAGAGAAGTTTAAAAAACTTCTGATTTTTTATAAAAAAGAATGGAATTCGGAAGTTTTAAATAACTATACAATGATTAATCTGAAATACGACAAGCAGGTCGTATGTTCAAGTTAAAATAATTCGATATGGACTCAAATAAAATAGGGGTAGGATTAGATATTGGAACCACCAAGATCGTGGCGATAATTGGAAAAAAGAATGAATATGGTAAGTTGGAGATATTAGGTACTGGTTATGCAAAGAGTGTAGGGGTAAAAAGAGGAGTAGTTACTAATATTACACAAACTATTCAATCTATTCAGCAGGCTATTGAGGAAGCTGAAGCGGTTTCTAATTTTAAAATCACAGATGTTTCTGTTGGAATTGCCGGCCAGCATATAAGGAGTTTGCATCACAGTGATTATATCACACGTGAAAATCCAGATTCAGTCATTAATGCAGCTGACATTGAAAGGCTAACAGACCAAGTGCACAATTTAGCTATGATGCCCGGTGAGGAAATAATCCATGTAATTCCTCAAAATTACAAAGTAGACAGTGAGCCCAATATCAATGAACCTGTAGGAATGTATGGAGGTCGTTTAGAAGCCAATTTCCATGTGGTTGTTGGGCAAATAGCCAGTATCAGAAATATAGGCAGGTGTATCACCAACGCCGGGCTCAAATTGTCGAACATTACATTAGAACCTTTAGCATCTGCAGAGGCGGTTTTAAGTGATGAAGAAAAAGAGGCGGGAGTTGCCTTAATTGATATAGGTGGAGGCACTACAGATCTGGCAATCTTTAAGGATGGAATTATCAGACATACAGCTGTTATCCCTTTTGGCGGAAATGTAGTTACAGAAGATATCAAAGAAGGTTGTGCTATTATTGAAAAGCAAGCTGAATTACTCAAATTAAAGTTTGGTTCAGCCTGGCCTGCAGAAAATAAAGATAGCGAGATCGTTTCCATTCCCGGATTAAGAGGTAGAGATCCAAAGGAAATAACTTTAAAAAATCTTTCTAAAATTATTCATGCCCGAACTACTGAAATAATTGAACAAGTTTTTCAAGAGATTAAGAAGTATGGCCATGATACTAAACACGGAAAGTTGATTGCGGGAATAGTATTAACCGGAGGAGGATCACAGATTAAGCATTTAAAACAATTAGTAGAATATATCACCGGAATGGATACAAGAATAGGTTATCCAAATGAACATTTGGCTGGAGATTCTGAAGAATACCTATCCAGCCCGATCTATGCCACTTCAGTTGGCCTTTTAATGAGTGGGTTAGAAAAAATGGAACAAGATGACCGACTTAAGGATCTGGAGGAAACAGTTGATATGAAAGATAAAGCAAATGCAGAAGAAACCCAAGATGAAGCTGTTAAACAAAAAATGAAACCTAAAAGAAAAGGATTTTTTGAACGTTGGGGAGATAGGTTAAAAGATTTTTTAGAAAATGCAGAATAACAAGTTGAATTATTTTAGAACAGAAAAACAATAGATATGAGTGCCCAAAACCTAAACGAAATATCATTTGAAATGCCTAAAAATAAGTTTAATGCCATTAAAGTCATTGGTGTTGGCGGAGGTGGTAGTAATGCTGTTGACTATATGTACCAGCAGGACATTAAAGGTGTTGATTTCATTATTTGTAATACGGATGCCCAGGCATTGGAAAATTCACCTATTGCCAATAAAATTCAATTAGGTGTCACCCTAACCGAAGGAATGGGTGCCGGTGCCAATCCGGAAATTGGCGAAAAAGCTGCTGAAGAATCCTATGATGAGATTAAAAATTTCTTAAAGGATAATACCAAAATGGTATTTATCACAGCTGGCATGGGTGGTGGTACGGGTACGGGTGCAGCGCCAGTCATAGCTCGTATTGCACAAGATTTGGATTTACTCACAGTTGGGATTGTAACCATGCCTTTTGAATTTGAAGGAAAGTCAAGAAACCAACAGGCACTAAAAGGAATTTCGGCACTCAGAGAGTTCGTGGACTCACTTATCGTCATCAATAATAATAAGTTAAGAGATGTTTATGGTAATTTGGGCTATAAATCAGGGTTTGCTAAAGCTGATGAAGTTTTGTCCACGGCCGCTAAAGCAATTGCTGAAGTTATCACGCATCATTACAAGCAAAATATTGACTTAAATGATGCCAAGACGGTCCTGATGAATAGTGGAACAGCTATCATGGGTTCGGCCAAAGCCAAAGGTGAAGAACGCTCCAGAAAAGCCATTGAAGGGGCTTTAGACTCTCCATTGCTCAATGATAATAAAATTACCGGAGCCAAAAATGTACTTCTTTTGATCGTATCCGGAGAAAATGAAGTTACTTTAGATGAAATCGCTGAAATTAATGACCATATCAGAAATGAAGCCGGACATCATGTAAACATTATTATGGGCGTAGGAGATGACCACAGTTTGGAGGATCAAATTGCGGTTACAGTGATTGCTACTGGTTTTTCTACAGGCCAACAAGAACAGATAACAGAAACAGAGGCCAAAAAAATAGTGCATACGCTTGAAGATAACCAGGAAATGCAATTTGACCTGTTCAATCAGGATAAAGATGTATTTGAACGATCTGCTAATGATGAATTAGAAAAAGAAATGGAAAACAGAGCTGTTATTCATAGTCTGGATGAAGAAAAAACTAATGAGAGTTTGTCGCCAACTACACAATATATCAAAGATATTGATGTGGTTTATGAAGAAATATTTCCCGAAAAAGAAGTAGATGATGAAGATCCACTGGTGGCTACTACGGAAGAAATATTAAAGATTGATGTTCTTTATGATGAAATAAAGATTGTATCACGCCAAGAAGAGGATTATAAGGTTTATACAGATGAAGAGCAATATATTGAAGCAGCAATTGACGACAATCAAATGAAACTCACTTTTGAATTTGATACAGAAGAAATTGAATATAAACCTGATGATATCGTCAAAGATGAAATCTTTCAACCTGATTTTAATGAAGTTACTACCCATAATTTAGCCGATTACGAGGAGGTAAATATCAAAAAAGAACCGGAAACACATGCTGAGGTATTGGAGGATGAAAACCTGCAATTTGAGCTGATACAAAAGGAAGGTGAAAATGAAAACATATCAAAGCCAGAGAGCAGTTACGCAGATAATTCAGATCATACTGAGATTACACCTCTCAACGCTTCTATTGCTGAATTTGAAAAAACATCTGAAAAGCGAAAATCCCATTTAAAAAAATACAATTATACTTTCCATAATTCCAATTCAAATATAGATGAGATTGAAAAAGAGCCGGCCTATAAGAGACAAAAAGTAGAATTGACAGATACACCCTCATCTGATGAGGAAGTAAAATCTAGATTAACTATCGATGGAGATAAAGACGATGGCGTAAATATCAGATCAAATAACTCTTTTTTACATGACAATGTAGATTAGAAAAGATCATTTTAATAAATAAGTGAGTTATAGCCATTTCTTTTCAAAGGAATGGCTATTTTTGTAGCTCAAATAAAGTATCAAAGTATGAGTTTAAAGGAACGAGTAATGAAGGCACTTAAAGATGCCATGAAAAATAAAGATAGTCTGTCTTTGGAATCACTAAGGGCCATTAAATCTGAGCTATTATTAATGGAGACAAGTGGAAAAGGAGCTATTACAGAGGCTGATGAAATTAAGATATTACAACGAATGGTTAAGCAACGCAAGGAAAGTGCTGCAACATATTTATCTCAAAATAGAAATGATTTAGCCAAGCCCGAGCTAGCACAAGCCGAAGTTATAAGCCAATTTTTACCCGATCAAATGAGTAAGGAGGATATCCAAAAAATCGTTATTGAAGTTGCTGGTGAATTGGGTGCCAGTTCTATGGTAGATATGGGAAAGGTGATGGGTGTTGTTACAAAAAGAATAGCCGGAAAGGCTGATGGAAAAACAATTTCAGAACTTGTTAAAGCACATTTAAGTTCTTAAAAACATTTGGCCGCGTAGTTCAACTGGATAGAATATCAGATTTCGGCTCTGAGGGTTGAGGGTTCGAATCCTTCCGCGGTCACGAATAAATAGTTCAACAAGAAAAACACCTAGTATACTAGGTGTTTTTCTTGTTGAACTATTTTCAAAGCGGAGCTTTGTAGGATGTACTTTGTAAATCCTTCCGCGGTCTCAGATGTATAAATTTTTATAGTAAGATTGGGCTAAATATTTGTTGCTTTTGGTATAATATTAATCCGATGACTCTGAGTCATCGGATTAATAAAAAGAAATGTATTTTTAATACTATCCTAAGTAAGTCATTAAAATTTTACTTCTCGAAGTATGCTTTAATCGACGAATGGCTTTTTCCTTAATTTGTCTTACACGCTCACGTGTCAAATCGAATGTTTCCCCAATTTCTTCTAATGTCATTGGTTGATGGTCTCCTAAACCAAAATACAATTTAATTACATCAGCTTCTCTTGGTGTTAAAGTTTCCAGAGCTCGCTCAATTTCTATTCTTAAAGATTCATGTACTAAGTTTTTATCCGGATTGGGTGATTCTCCAGAGCGTAATACATCATATAGATTGGAATCTTCACCTTCAATAAGTGGTGCATCCATAGAAATATGCCTGCCGGAATTTTTCATAGATTCCTTAACTTCATTGACAGTCATATCTAATTTTTTGGCAATTTCTTCTGCAGAAGGTTCTCTTTCATTTTCTTGTTCCAAAAAAGCATACATTTTATTGATCTTATTGATAGATCCAATTTTGTTAAGTGGTAATCTTACGATACGTGATTGCTCGGCCAAAGCTTGTAAAATAGATTGACGAATCCACCAAACAGCATATGAGATAAATTTAAAACCTCTGGTTTCATCAAATCTTCGGGCTGCTTTTATCAAACCTAAGTTTCCTTCATTAATCAAATCGGGTAAGGTAAGTCCTTGATTTTGATATTGTTTAGCGACAGAAACGACAAATCGTAAATTGGCTTTAGTCAATTTCTCCAAAGCTCTTTGATCACCTGCTTTGATACGTTGTGCCAACTCTACTTCTTCCTCAGCTGTAATCAATTCTACTTTGCCTATTTCTTGGAGATACTTGTCCAGTGAAGCAGTTTCTCTATTAGTAACTTGCTTAGTAATTTTTAGTTGTCTCATTAAAAAAAGTTGATTTTGTTATAAAGTGAACGCGTTTTGTATATAAGTATACGTAGTTATTCGCTAAATGTTACAAAATGTTTTATATTTTTTTAAATTTTAATTATATATTTGTGATATAGTACAAGAAAAGACTATGAAAAAGGGTGAGTAATAACTTATCCTATGGGGGTAAATAAGAAGGCGCCCACCAAAATTTGGTGGGCGCCTAACATTTATTCGTTATTAAAAAAAATTATCTATTTATCATCTCTGTTTTTATTGTGATGTTTGTTGTCGTGTCTTCTTGGTTTTCTTTCCGGTCTGGGTAGAAGTGCTTTTCGAGACACTTTCTGTTTTCTGGTTTTAGGGTCTATACCCATGTATTTTACTTCTATAACATCACCTACTTTCATTACATCTTCTACTTTGTCAATACGTTCCCATGCAATTTCAGAAATATGTAAGAGTACTTCTTTATTAGGGCGGAATTCAACAACAGCTCCAAATTCTAAGATTTTTACAACCTTAACCTGATAAGTTTCACCCACTTCAGGATTAAAAGTGATATCCTTTATTCTTTGGATAGCATGATCAATTTTTTCCTGATCTACACCAAGGATTTCAACTACTCCTGTTTCATTTTCTTCCTCCTCTATCACAATGGTAGTATCAGTAACTTTTTGCAGTTCTTGAATCACTTTTCCTCCAGGTCCTATAATAGCTCCTATGAATTCTGCAGGTACCGTAATTTTGACAATTTTTGGTGCATATGGTTTTACTGTTTCATTTGGTACAGGTATTGCTTCTGACAATTTATTCAAGATATGTAATCTTCCTGTTTTTGCTTGTTCAAGTGCTTTGACCATAATATCATAAGAAAGGCCTTTTACTTTGATGTCCATTTGACAAGCTGTAATCCCATCTTCAGTTCCCGTTACCTTAAAGTCCATATCACCCAAATGATCTTCGTCTCCTAGGATGTCTGATAGAACGGCATAATTGTCAGAGTTTTCATCAGTGATAAGTCCCATGGCTATTCCCGAAACAGGTTTTTTTAGTTGAATACCTGCATCCATTAAGGCCATAGTTCCAGCACAAACTGTTGCCATTGATGATGAACCGTTAGATTCTAAAACTTCAGAAACAACTCTTACAGTATATGGGTTTTCTTCTGGGATCATATTGGCCAATGCTCTTTGAGCCAGATTTCCGTGACCTACTTCCCTTCTTGAGGTTCCTCGTATAGGTCTTGCTTCTCCAGTACTAAAAGGAGGAAAGTTGTAATGTAAGTAGAAATTTTCTTCCCCTTCAAAAGTTGGCAGGTCAATAATATTTACATCACGTGAAGTTCCTAAAGTAACAGTAGCCAAAGCTTGAGTTTCTCCTCTGGTAAATATAGAGGAACCATGAGCAGAAGGAAGTGGTGCAATCTCACACCAAATAGACCTGATGTCAGTAGTTTTTCTTCCGTCTAATCGAATACCTTCATCTAAAATGAGATTTCTAACCGCACTTTTTTGTGTTTTACTAAAATATTTACTTACGATACCATTATAGTTTTCGAGTTCTTCTTCTGAAAAAGTATGAATTAAGGCTTCTTTTACTTCTGCAAACGCTTCTTCTCTTTCTTGCTTACTGGTACCGCTTTTGGCTATATCATATAATTTTTGGTATGCAAATTCATGAACTCTTTTTTCGAGTTCTTCATTTTCTTCAGCTTTAGGATATTCTCTTGTTGGTAAAACTCTTCCTGCTTTTTCAGCTAAGGCACGTTGAGCTTTGCAATGTGATTTAATTGATTCATGAGCAAATTTGATGGCTTCAACCATTTCT